>JALYYD010000060.1 GCA_030946775.1 Gemmatimonadota bacterium | reverse complement strand
GCGCCATTCGAAGACTGTTCTCGCTCCGTGTGGGATTTGTATTCGGCGCTGTCGAAAGCCACGACCTTGTCGCGCCCGGTTTCCTTGGCTACGTAGAGCGCGTCATCCGCCGCTTTCAGCAGCGAATCCTGGTCGCGAATATCCGGATGCGGCCACGCCGCCACGCCGCAGCTCATCGTCCGCAGCAGCGTGCCGCCCTCGAACGAAAATGTATGCTCTTTCGTCAGCTGCCGCAGCCGATCCGCGAATGTCACCGCCGACTCCACCGGAGTGCCGGGAAGAAGGAGCAGGAACTCCTCGCCGCCGTATCGTCCGACGCGATCGATCTCGCGGGCCGCCTCCTTCAACAGCCTCGCGAACTCCTTCAGCACGATGTCGCCGACCTGGTGGCCGTAGGTGTCGTTCACGCTCTTGAATTTGTCTACGTCGCACATCACGACCGAAAGCGGCTCGTGCAGGCGCTGTGAGTGGGCCCACATCTCTCCAAGCTTCTCCTCGAGCGACCGCCGGTTGGCGATTTCCGTCAGCGCGTCCGTTTGAGAAATCCGCAGGAGGCGCTGGTTCATCTCCTCGAGCTCCTTCTCGCGATTGCTCAAATCCTCCTGAAGCTTCTTGATGCGCAGCAGCGACTTCACGCGCGCGTCGAGCTCCGGGAAGTTTATCGGCTTGGTGATGTAATCGTCGGCGCCGGCGTCGAGTCCCTCCACCTTGTTCTGTGTGGTGTCGAGCGCTGTCTGCATTATCACGGGGATGAACGGCAGGCTCTTGTCCGCCTTGAGGCGGCGGACGACTTCGATTCCGTCCACCTTCGGCATCATCACGTCGAGCAGCATCAGATCAGGAGGGTTCGCCCTGACCATCGCCAGCGCTTCCTCTCCGCCACTTGCGCCATCGACGTCGTATCCGCGCGATTCCAGCCGCGCGCGGAGCAGCTCTACATTGTCCGGGTGATCGTCGACAACAAGAATTCTGTACTTCCCCTCACGCTCCATTGCTCTTGCCCAGGAAGCGCTGAACCTCGGCGACTACCGCCCGCGGCTCACAGGGCTTCGCCAGGTATCCGTCGCAGCCGACTTCCATCGCCTTCTCGCGGTCCGACGCGAGAGCGTGGGCGGTAAGGGCGATGATCGGAATCGACTTCGTGGCCGGGTCGTGCTTCAGCACCTGAGTCGCTTCCCATCCATCGATGATCGGGATGGAGATATCCATCAGGATCAAATCCGGTTTTTCCGAGCGCGCCTTGGCGATTCCTTCCTCGCCGTTGAGTGCCTCGGTAACCTCGTATCCGAAGTGCTTCAGAATCGTTGAGTATACGATCCGATTGTCCTCATTGTCTTCAACGAGCAGCACAGTCTTACCAGATTCGCTCATTCGGTGCCTCGCACGGGTATTGCACGCTTTTTCTGAAAAGCGAGTTGGGCCCGGTCACGGGTGAAAACTTGGTGTACTTTGGGCACTAAAGAGCAATTTTCTTACCATCTGAGAAGCGAACGAAATGTTTACATCCGGTCTCGATGATTCCGGCCGCAAGCCGGCGCTCACTCCGCTGACGGAAGAGCCGGTGCCGGAGATGGTACCCGACTGGACCAACATCGGAGTATTTGCCACCGGGATCGCGCTCGGCGCCCTCCTCGGGGCCACGGTGGCGCTGCTCGTTGCTCCGGAGAGCGGCAGTGAGCTGCGGGGAAGAGTCGCTCGGAAATTTGGCCGCGGGGGCGATGACGAATCGGTTTGGGACGAGCTGGCGGGCGAGCTCGCCCGGGCGAAAGCCGATCTCGCCCGGGCGATAGAGACCAAGCGCGAAGACTAGAGGTTCTTCAGCGCCACCGCCGCCTCTGCCTTGTAGTGGCGGTCATTGTATTCGCTGACGGGAAGATCCACCGCCGCCTCGTACTCCGCGCGCGCCTTCGCCTTGTTGTCCCGATCCTTGTAGATCGCGGCGAGGTCCAGGTGGTGCACGATCCGGCTTGGCTCAGCCGCCACTGACTCTTCCATATAGCGTTGCGCCTCGGACCAGCTTGCCGATCCGAACACCTGACCGCCGAGAAGATTCCGCGCGATCATCCGGGTGAATCCGTTGAGGCGCATTACCTCCGCGTTCCACACCCCCATCACGTGCAGGCAGCCGGCGTGTTTGGGGTTGAGCTTGAGGCAATCGAGCGCCTGGGCGCGGACATCGGTCGCGTACTTGATTCGCTGTTTTACGCCGAGCGAGAGAGCTCGCTTGCCCAGCGCCCGTGCCAAACTGAAATGACCCTCGGCGTCGTTGGGGTTAGCAGCGACGGCTCTCCGAGCGTACAATTCGGCGTCGGCGAACATCTTCGTTTGGGCATCGCCGGTCAGGTCGTATGAGGCGATGTCCACGGCCGAGCGAGCCGCCTTCCACAGCGCTTCGTAATTGCCTGGCTCGGCGTCCGCTGCTTCCTTATAGTGTGCCAGTGCGGCGGTCGCGTTCAGGGCCGCGTACTCGCGGTCGCCGAGCCCCACGTGGTTGACAGTTGACTGCGCGTTGGCGCTGGCAGCAATGAAAAGGGCAGTGATGGACAAGAGGTTGCGAAGACGCATTGCTGCTCCAGGAGTGGGAAAGTGTCGCATTACCATACACCGACAAGGATTTAATGATCGTTCCCCGGCTGATCGAACGCAAACGAAACGGCGGTTCCCTCACTGGAGACGAGCTGCGCGAGCTCGTGCTGGCGTATTCCCGCGGCGAAGTGCCCGATTATCAGATGGCCGCTTTCCTGATGGCGGTCTATTTCAAGGGCCTCGACCGCGTCGAGATGTCCACGCTGATGGAAGCGATGCTCGCCAGCGGCAGTCACCTCGATCTTTCGCACCTTCCAGTTCCGCGCATCGACAAGCATTCGATGGGAGGAGTCGGCGACAAGACATCGCTGGTGCTGGCGCCGCTCATCGCTTCGCTCGGCATCGCAGTTCCGATGATTTCCGGCCGGGGGCTCGGGCACACCGGCGG
>JALYYD010000034.1 GCA_030946775.1 Gemmatimonadota bacterium | reverse complement strand
GCCCCGCCGAATTCGACCAGCTGACCTTTCGACGGAGTCACCGAAGCGGCGAGCTTCGCGCCCGATATGGATCCCGCCCACGCACCGGCGGCAACGACAAAATGCGCTGCGGAAACCGAGTTCCCATTCGCTGTGGCGACGATCACGGCGCTTCCGTCCGTGGTGACAGCGAGCACGCGGCCGGCGAGCGGCGATATCATCGCGTGCTTCTCTACCGCCGCGACCAGCGCATCCATAAGCGCGACGTTGTCCACCGATCCATCGAGAGGATTGTAGACGGCACCGAGTGCGTGGGAGAGCGCGGGCTCTAGCCGGACGAGCTCGTCACGATCGAGCCAGCGACTGGTTGTGGGCGCCGAGCGTCGGAGACCTTTCACACCAGAGGGAGTGAGAGCTGCCTGCAGGATTCCTTGCCGGTTGAGGGCGACAGCGATCCCGGTGCTATCCCGGAGATAATCGAGGTAAGAAGGGTAGCGATCGCGGGCGGCGATACCGAACTCGTCGGGGTCGGCCGACGCTCGTTCGATCGACGGGGCGAGCATCCCGGCGGCGGCGCGCGATGCCTCACCGATCGAGGACCCGGTGACGACAATCACCTTCAGACCTCTTTCGGCGAGAGCTAGCGCGGCACAGAGTCCAATCGCGCCCCCGCCGGCGATTGCGACATCGGCGGTCAGCGCCATCGCTGAAACCATACGGCTGGTGCCGGCGTAGTGCTGGATGTAACTCCTTCGGAGAGCTTTCCTATGCTGCGCGCCATTCTGATGCTTGGTCTTCTCGTCGTCCTCGGCATGTTTGCCGCAGGGCTGGTGTTCAATGTCCTCGGCGGACTCGTCGGGCTGGTGGTTTGGGTCGCCGTCCTGGCTGTCAAGTTACTGGTCGTCGGCGGAATCCTGTACTTCGGCGTTCGCGTGCTGAGCCCGAATACGGCGCAGCGCCTGAAGGACCGCTGGGCGGAAACGCGGGTCAAGCAGTACTGAGCCGAGGCCCGGAAACAAAAAGGGCGCCGCGAAATCGTGGCGCCCTTTTTCGTTTGCCGAAAGCGGAGGCGATCAGCTTTTAACGGGCGGCGTGTAGTACGACTTTAGATACAGATTGAGCGAACCGAACGAGACGTTCGACTTCAGCTGGAGCATGATCTTCCGGTCGTCGTCGGAGAGCCAGATGAGTGCCTGTCCGTTCTCGGAGAAAATTCCCGTCGTCTTGATCACCGGCTGCACGACGATCGCGTTGAAGGTGCCTGCGGGAACGGTGATCTGTTCCTTTCTGAGCACACGAATGCGAACCGGATTCCTGTCCGGACGGAAATAGCGATTGAAGTCGTACGTCTGTCCGACGACGAGCGGGATGGTGCGAATGAAATAGAGAAAGGATCCATCGTCGAGCGGCTGATGCGCAGCCGGGTGCTCGCGCGGCGGATTCTTGTGCATCTCGTAGTAGATGTCCTTGTCGGGGTAGATGTCGTACCGGCGCTCCTTATCGCTCGTGCCCTCCTCCAGCTGCTGCACGAACCGGAGCGACGAGAAAGTCGTCGTGTCTATCCAGCTTTCGTAGACATCGTTCACCTTGTAGAAGAACGTTCCGCCCTGTACCCAGAACGCGGTGTGCCACGCCGGCCGTCCTCTAATGGTCTCGAGAGCGACAACCTCCATATGACCGTTACCGACCTTGAGAGGGCCGAACCTCACTTCATATTCCATCCGCTCGCCGACGCTGAAAGGCTGCTTCATCTGCGCTGGCGCGCTCGGTATGAGGGCGGCGAAAGAGAGGGCTGCTGCGCGAACGACGAATGAATTCATCCTACGATTCCGGCGCGAGGAGCCGGCGGGCATTGCGGCCGACGCGGTAGATGCCGAGCGCCCCGGCGAAGGGCTGAAGTCGGGTCTCACGTACGCGAAGGTCGTAGCGTGGCTCCTGCGCGAGCGTCTCCGTCCGCCGGGCGAATGGCGCCGCGCGAAAAAGCAATTCGGCGTTCGCGGCCCAGCCGTCGGCGGTCACGAGGGGCGCATCTCCGGATGCCTTGAGCATTTCCTTGAGAACGGAGATCCTATAACAGCGAAAGGTCGTGAACGCGTCAGCCGGCGCGTTGCGCGGCATCGCCAGCCTGCGAATCCACCCGGCGAGGCGATTGAGGCGACGAACCTCGGCGGGCGCGCCGGCCGAAGTCTGCGATGTGGTGACGATGTCGGCGCCGCCCTCGAAGCGCTTGACCAGTTCCGGAATGAGCTCGGGGCGATCGGTGAAATCCGCCTGCATCGCGATCATCGCGTCGCGGCGCGGATAGCGGGTGCGCCGTGTGACTTCGCGGCAAAGCGCTTCGAGTGCGCGGCCGTAGCCGACTCGCTCCTTGCCGCCAATCACAGTAAGGGGGATGACCTCCTTGTACGGCTCGAGCGTCGCGCGTGTGGAATCGGTGCTCGCGTCGTCGAAAACGACGATCTCATACTCCCGGGAGTACTCCTGGAATACGCGGCGGATGCGCCACAAAAGGAGTCCAACAGTCTCGGACTCGTTGTATGCGGGAATGCAGATATAAAGCAATGATGCCCCGTGTCGATTTCAGCGTGCGGTGCAAGATAGAAGATTCGGCTCTTTAGACGCTACCCTGGGCCACTTCGTCGTACACCGCGATCGTCCTTTCGGTCATCAAATCGTCGGTAAAATTTCTCGCCTGGCGGGCGGCGCCCTCGGAGAGCCGGCGCCGCATTCCGGGGTCGCGAATGAGGGCGGCCGAGGCGCGCGAAAACCCGGATGTATCGCCCGGCTTGATGAGGCGGCCGCTGACGCCGTCCTCGATGAGCTCGGGAAGCCCGCCGACGGCGAACGCAATCGGGGGAACGCCGAGTGCCATTGCGTCTATGACAACTGTGCCGAGGCCCTCCGAACGCGATGGATGCCAGAGAATATCGAGGCCGGCGATCGCTTCTTCGACTTCGGGGAGGAATCCGGCGCGAAACGCCTCAACTCCCCCGCACGTCGTGGCTCCCGAGGTCGTGCCGCCGATCAACACGATGCGGACCGAGCGAAATACATCATCGGGAAGATGACCGGCGATCGCATCGAGATCGGCGAGGCCTTTCTCGGGGGTCATCGCGCCGACGACTCCGCAAATCACTGATGCCTTTGGCCAGCCGCGCTGCGCGCGCCAGTCACGCGGCTTCAGCTTTTGCGGCATCTGCACTCCGGAGTGAATGACGCGGATAAGCCCGTCGTCGATTCCGGCCTCGAGGAGCGATTGGCGTACGGCCTGGGAGATGGCGATGAACCGCGCGACTCGCTTGCCGTACTTCCATCGCGCGTTCCTCGGCGGGAACGTCACGCGGCGCGAGACAACGAGTGAGGGCGTGTGCTTGCCCAAGAGTGCAACCAGCGAGACACCGTGCGCGTGCGCGTCGTGGGCGTGGACGATATCGGGCTTCCACTGGTCTATGATGCGGCGAAGGGCGAGCGCGGAGGGAATGTCGAGATCGCCGCGGAGGGGGAGAGCGAATGTCTGAATGTCTTGCGCGCGGGATTTGTCGTCGAGGGGTGATCCGCCGGGGATCACGATCGCCGTTTCGAACCCGCGCGACTTCATCCCCGTCGCCAGCAGGTGCACCTGGCGCTGGCCTCCGCGCCAGGTGCGCCCGGAGTCCACGTGGAGAACGCGGTGGCGCGCTATTTCCCGGATGAGAGCCGCTCTGCGAATGCGTGAAAGAGGCCGCGATCCCACGGCTCAGGAGACTCTGTCATCTCTTCCGGGTGCCACTGCACGGCGAGCACCCACCAGGATGGATCCTTCGTTTCGACCGCCTCGACTATCCCGTCAGTCGAAGTCGCGGTCACGACCAGCTCGGGGCTCACGTCCCTGACGGACTGGTGGTGAAGTGAATTGACGGACGCTTGGGTGACCCCGAGAGCGTTGGCAGTACGTGACCCGGGAACGATGCTGATCGCGTGCGAACGAGAGGTGCGGGGGCTCCCGTCATCGTGGTCTAGTGATCCTTCCACTTGAGCGCGGATGTCCTGAATGAGAGTCCCGCCGAGGGCGACGTTGAGAACCTGAATGCCGCGGCAGATCGCGAGGACGGGGATGCGGCGCCGCTTCGCTTCGCGAATGAGGGCGATTTCCGTCTCATCGCGCCTGTCGCTGACGGTTTTGAGCAACGGGTGAGGGTCGGTGCCGTAACGCGAAGGATTGACGTCTTCGCCACCCGTCAGCACCAGACCTTCTACCGCACCGAGGATCGCGGATGCACCTTCTGCGCTGGCCAGTGGGGGAACGACGAGTGGTATGAGCCCTGCACTCTCCAGCGCATCGATGTATGACGCGGAAAGCCGGACGCGCCGGCTGCCTTCGTCCTCTCGAGACGTAGCGGTTACGGCGACGATACGGGAAGGACCAACCTTGCGCGCGGGTGACACGAGTGATCGCTCTCCAACATCTGTGGTTGATTCTTCAGCTCGGCGAGGTGGCGGTGATTCCGCCGGCTCCCGATTCATCAAGTCTGAATCCGGCCGGAATCACCTGCAAGGGGGAGACGATATCGCGCATCGACATTCACGCGCGCCCTCCATTTGAAGTTAAGGGCGGCGGGATGTTCAAAGGCGCGCTGCGGTTCGCTACCAGCCTGCACGTGACGACGAAGGACATCGTCGTGAGGCGTTTTCTCGCTCTTCGGGTGGGCGACAAATGCAGCGAGCTGCGCCGGGCGGAGTCGGAGCGCGTTCTTCGCGCGCAGCCGTTTCTCGCCGACGCGGATGTGGTGGCGATTCCCGACGGGAATGGCGGAGTGATTCTCGACGTGACGACGAGGGACGAGCCCTCGTTGATTCTCGGCGGGGGCGTTTCGGCGAAATCACCGCATTTGCGCTCGGCGCGGCTGGGTGAGTCGAATCTCGACGGACAGGCACTGTATGTATCGGGCGAGTGGCGTCACGCCCAGAATTTTCGCAGCGTGCTGCGCGGGAAGATCACGCTCTACCAGTTCCTCGGCCGCCCGTATCAGCTGGCGATCTGGGGGGGCCGGCGCGAGATCGGCAGCGACATCGCGATGGAAGCGAGCCACCCATTCCTGACGGATCTGCAGCGGCTCTCGTGGAGAACGACGGCGGGGAAGGAGGACGGGCCGTTCTATTACACGCGTCCGGATGCGGAACCGGTCGGGTTGAAGCTGCTTCGAAAGTACGGGGACGTCGGCGGTGTGATCCGCATCGGCCGACCGGGATCGCGCGTGGGTCTTCTCGGCGGATCTATCTCGCACGAAGCGGAGGATCCGGGTCACGACCCGTTCCTTATTCGTGACAGCGTTACAGTGATGGATACGAGCAGCGTGCTGATCGGCAGATTCCAGCGCAACCGCGTGACGCGCGTCAACGCCCTGTGGGGGGTGAGGAGCGTGAAGTACGTACACGCCACCGGCTTCGACGCGCTCGAAGGAGCGCAGGACCTGCGGACAGGCACCGAGATTTCGACCCTGGTGGGAAAGGGAATCAAGACACTTGGCGGCGGGTCGGACGACATTTTCGTCTCTACGGATATCTACGCCGGATTCGGCTCCCGCTGGTCGTTCGCGGCGCTCGACTTTTCATCGGAGGGACGGCGGCCCGGTCAGGGCCAATGGGATGGGCTGCTGACGCACGGCCGCGCCGCCACATACCTGAAAATGTCTCCGCGCCACACGCTCTTCTCCGACTTCACGTGGAGCGGCGGATGGAAGCAGAGAGTTCCGTTCCAGCTGACACTCTCCGACCGGGACGGCGGAATCCGGGGTTTTCACAGCTCGGATTTGGGCGGGGCCAAGCGCGCGGTGGCGAGAATCGAGGACCGGTATCTCGCCGGCCACATAAACACGCTAGCCGCATACGGGTTCGCGGCATTCGTGGACGCGGGGAAGCTATGGGCGGGGGATGTTCCTTTCGGCGCCACTTCGCCGCTCTCTGTGACCGCGGGAGTCAGCCTCCTCGCAACGCTGCCGCCTCAGTCGAGGCGGATGTGGCGAATAGACCTCGCATATCCCATTCGCGGCGCGACGCATCGGGGATGGGAGCTGCGATTCAGCAACCGCGACCTGACGCGCATTTTCCGCAGCGAGCCGCGCGACATCTTCAGCAGCCGCGAGCGCTCAGTGGCGTCGAGCATCTTCAACTGGCCGTAGAAGTCTCCGGCACTTCGCGCATCATCTTTCTGATCGGGATGATGAGCAGCGCGCATAGTATCGCGGCGACGAAGAGCCAGAGCGCGGTCAACTGGAACAGCTTCGGCATCTGATCGAGCTTCTCGGGATCCACTTTTCCACCGACGAGGCCGGCGATGAGATTTCCGATTGCGGCGGCCATAAACCAGACGCCCATCATCTGCCCGGAGAATTTCTTCGGCGCGAGCTTGGTCATCGAGCTCAAACCAACGGGGCTGAGAGACAGCTCACCCCAGGTCTGGAATAGATAGCTGACCGTCAGCCACCAGGCTGACACGCGCAGAGTTCCGCCACTCGCGAGAACCATGTTCGCGGCTGGCACCATTATCCAAAAGCCGACAGCGGCGAACGCGAGGCCGGCGGAGAATTTCGCGGGGCTCGACAGATCCTGCTTCCGTTTGCCCATCCAGACCCAAAGCGCGGCGAAAATGGGAGCGAAGGTGATTACGAATACAGAGTTCGCCGCCTGCAGCCAGAGCGTCGGCATTTCCCAGCCGAACACGGTGCGGTCGGTGTAGTCGCGCGCGAACAGGTTAAGCGACGTCGGCGCCTGCTCGAAGGCGGCCCAGAAGATCGTCGCGAACACGAAGAGGACGATGATTACCAGTACACGCTTCTTCTCGTCGCTGGTGAGCTTGCCGAGCGTGAATAGATAGATGAAATAAGCGAGAGCGAGCACCGCCATCACCGTGCCCATTTTCTTCGCCAGCGAAACCGGATCGATATGAACGATGCCGGCCATGACTGTCGCGATGAGGACGACGATTGCCGCGAGCCCGATGAGCGCGTACATCCTCACTCGGCGGTGCTCGGCAGGATCACTGGTGGACGGGGCGACGCCCATATCGCCAAGTGTGTTGTCAGCGCGAAGCCGGTAGGTAATGAGGCCGATGAGCATTCCGACGCCGGCTGCACCGAAGCCCCAACCCCAGCCGACACGCTCGCCGAGGTAGCCGGTCACGAGCGGAGCAACGAGAGCCCCGATGTTGATTCCCATATAGAATATCGAGAACCCGGCGTCACGACGCGAGCCGCCCTCGGGATAGAGATCGCCAACGATGGCGGAGATGTTCGGCTTGAGCAGGCCGGTTCCGATGACAATGAGAACCAGTCCGATGAAGAACGCGGAGCGGTTGAGGACAATCGAGGCGGCGATCGAGAGATGTCCGAGCGCGATGAACACACCGCCGTACCAGATTGACCGTCGCAGACCGAGCCATCTGTCGGCGATCCATCCGCCGGGAAGCGACGCGAGATAAACGCAGGCGGCGTAGATGCCGACGATCGACGAGGCGGTTTGCCGCTCGAACCCGAATCCACCGCTGGTGAGCGCCGCCGTCATGAACAGCACGAGCAGCGGACGAATTCCATAGTACGAGAATCGCTCCCACATCTCGGTGAAGAAGAGAGTGGAGAGTCCGCGCGGGTGTCCGAAGAATCCCGTCTGGTCGCCCGCGCCGCGTATGTTGGGCGGCGTGTCTATGGTGACGTTGCCGGCGGATGGCTGCTCGAACACGCTTTTGTCTCTCGCCATTGGAATTTCGATTGGGGTCGATTTGGCTATCTGAGTGCTGCAGCGGGAAGATAACGCTCAGGGGGGTTGGTACCGCCAGCCTCCTGCTGCTGTTCCCACGATACCGAGGTCGGGGGCTGCTTGATACAGGCGACGAAATGGCCGTCGGCCTTCGCCTCGAGGGGCGGAATGATGCGGGTGCAGGCCTCGTCCTTTGCCGGATGGTGGCAACGCGGGTGAAAGACGCAGCCGGGAGGGAGCTTCGCCGGCGAAGGGACATCCCCCTCGAGAATGATGCGCTTCTTTTTTACAGTTGGGTTCGCCACCGGAACCGCGGACAGCAAGGCTTGCGTGTACGGCATCAGCGGCTCGCGGTAGAGAACTTCCGCCGAGGCGAGCTCGACGATTCTGCCGAGGTACATCACGGCGACTCTGTCGGCGATGTGCTCGACGACGGAGAGGTCGTGGGCGATGAACATGTAAGTCAGGTTTCGCTCGCGCTGCAGATCCTGGAGCAGGTTGATCACCTGTGCCTGGACGGAGACGTCGAGCGCGGACACGGGTTCGTCGCAGACGATGAACTTCGGCTCCACGGAAAGTGCGCGGGCGATGCCGATGCGCTGCCGCTGTCCCCCGGAGAATTCGTGCGGATAGCGCGTGCCGTGCTCGGCGCGGAGTCCGACTTCATCGAGCAGCTGCTTCACCCGGGTGTCCGCCGCCGATCCCTCGGCGAGCTTGTGAATCGTCAGACCTTCACGAATGATCGCGCCGACGGTCATTCGGGGATTGAGCGAGGAGACGGGATCCTGGAAAATGATCTGCATGTCGCGGCGCACAGCGCGGAGGGCGGCGGTGTCGAGCGCGCGAACATCCTTGCCTTCGAAGAGAATCTCACCGGCAGTTGGCTCGATGAGGCGGAGGATTGTCCTTCCGGTGGTGGTCTTGCCGCATCCCGACTCACCGACAACGCCGAGCGTTTCGCCGCGGGCGATGTCGAAGGACACGTCGTTCACCGCCTTGACCGCACCGACCTGGCGTGAGAGCACGCCCTTCCTGATCGGGAATTCCTTGCGGAGGTTCCTGACTGAAAGGAGCGGCTGCGTTCCGTTGTCGCTCATGCGGCCGCGACTCCCATCTCGACGACAAGCGGCGGATGCGGATGATTGCGACGCTCGGGCTCGACGGCGAGGTGGCACCTCGAGACGTGCTGCCCGCCGATCTGGTAGAGCGGCGGGTGTTCGCTCTCGCAGCGTTCCCACGAGTACGGACATCTCTCGCGGAAGCGGCATCCCGCCGGCCAGTCGGTCGCGGCGGGGACGGTTCCCGGAATGACGTTGAGCCGGTCGCGCTCGTGTCCGATTTGCGGCATCGCGTGCATCAATCCTTCGGTGTAAGGATGGTGCGGCGAAGCGAAGAGCCGCTCTACAGGCGCTTCCTCGACGACTTCACCCGCATACATCACGATCACGCGCGACGTTGTCTCGGCGATTACGCCGAGGTCGTGGGTGATCATCAGGATTGAGGTCTCAAATTTTGACTGGAGGTCGCGAAGGAGGTCGAGAATCTGCGCCTGGATGGTGACGTCGAGCGCGGTCGTGGGCTCGTCGGCGATGATGAGGGCCGGCTTCATCATCAGCGCCATCGCGATCAGCACGCGCTGCCGCATTCCTCCGGAGAGCTGGTGAGGATATTCCTTGGCGCGCTCGCCGGGATCGGGTATCCCGGTGAGCGCGAGGGTCTCGACGGCGCGTGCGAACGCGGCGCGCTTGCTGAGCCCTTCGTGGATGCGCGCGACTTCGGCGACCTGGTCGCCGACGCTGAACACGGGGTTGAGCGCGGACATCGGCTCCTGGAAAATCATCGAGATCCGGTTGCCGCGGACATTGCGGATCTCGTCCTCCGAAACACTCGCCAGATCCTTTCCTTCGAAGAGGATGTGGCTGCCGGGCTCGATGCGTCCCGGCGGCTGAATCAATCTGAGGATCGAAAGCGCCGTGACCGACTTTCCGCAGCCCGACTCGCCGACTATTCCGAGCGTCTCACCGTGCGCGACGTCGAGCGAGACGCCGTCCACGGCGCGAGCTACGCCGGCGCCGGTGTGGAAGTAGGTGCGGAGATCGCGAATCGAAAGAAGCGGATCGTTCATTTCAGCGCGGTGAATGCGGCGAGAAGGCGGCGCGGACGCGCTCGCCGATTGTGTTCAGCGCAACGACTGTAATAAGCAACGCGAGTCCGGGAAAGAGCGAGAGCCACCATAGCCCGGAGACGTTCTCGGCGCCATCCTGAATGATGTTGCCCCAGCTGGCGAGCGGCTGCGGCACGCCGATGCCGAGATAGGAGAGGCCGGCCTCGAGGACGATTACGTGGGCGAAGCCGAGCGTCGCGGCGACGGCGATGATGGAAAAAAGATTCGGCAGGAGATGCGTTACGATGATCCTTCCCTGATTCGCTCCAAGTGCGCGCGCGGCCATCACGAATTCCGCCTCTTTCAACGCAAGAACCTGACCTCTGACGATGCGGCTGAGACCGAACCAGCCGGTGAATCCGAGAAAAAGAACGAGCGTCGTGACAGGCAGAGCGCGCCAGCCCGCGAGCAAAGCGATGAGGAGAAGAAGTCGCGGGATAGCCATCAGTGCGTCGAGCACACGCATCATCGCTCCATCCACGAAACCGCCGGCGAGCCCTGACGCAGCGCCGTATGCGACGCCGACGGTGACGCTGATGAGCGTCGCGAGGAGGCCGATCCCCAGCGAAAGCCGCGCGCCGTAGATGACGCGGCTGAGAACGTCGCGGCTGTAGGGATCGGTGCCGAATGGATGCGCGGGAGACGGCGCGAGATCCTTGGCAGCGACGATATCCGGCTGCGCAATCGGATTGTACGGCGCGACGATCGGAGCGAGAAGGGCGCACGCGAACAACACGGCCAGCACGATCATCGCGGCGCGCGAGGCGCGTTCAGTCCACAGCGAAGCGAGTGCGCTCATCGTGTGCGCAGGCGAGGGTCGGCCCAGCGATAGAGAATGTCTGCGATCAGGCTTCCGGCGACTACGAGGATGCTGCCGACGATGACCGCGCCGATCACGAGCGGGTAATCGCGGGATCCGACCGCGTCCACCATCGTTAATCCCATTCCCGGCCAGGCGAAGACTTTCTCGATAAAGACCGCGCCGGTGAGGAGCGCGGGGAAGCTGAGTCCGACGAGAGTGATGAGAGTGAGAAGGGCGTTCCGCATTGCGTGGCGGAGGAGGATGTGCCGCTCGCGCAGCCCCTTGCTTCGCGCGGTGCGAATGAAATCGGATGGCATCACGTCGAGCAGCGCGGCGCGCTGGTAACGCGCGATGCCGGATGCATAGAGCAGCGTCAACGTCAGCGCGGGGAGCACGAGATGCCGGACGGAATCCAGCAGCTTCGCGGCCGCCGAAAGCGAGTCGTGCATTACGGGGTCGACTGCGCCGCCGATAGGGAAGATCGGAATCCAGTACGACAGGGCAAGCAGCATCAGAATGGCGAGCCAAAAATCTGGCATCGATGCCAGGAAAAGCGACGCGCGATCGAGTGCCCGGTCGAGCGCCGTGCCGTGTCTGGATACCTGGACCGTCGCCACCGCGACGCCGATGAGAAAGCTCGCCATCAACGCCGTTCCCATCAGCAGGAGCGTGCGGGGAAGCACCTGCGCAAGCACTTCGCGAACGGGGCGCGCGCGCGAGAAGGACCAGCCGAAGTCGCCGCGCGCGACTTGCGCGATGTAGCGCGTGTACTGCTCGGCGATCGGGCGATCGAGCCCGTATTGTGCTCTCAGATTCGCCCTCACCACGGAGCTGATGCGCGGATTGTCGAGCGAGCCGGCGAAGGGATCGCCGGGCGCGGAATGAATGAGAACGAACGAGAGCGTCGCAACCAGAACGACGATCACGAGCGACTGGAGAGTTCGCGAAACCAGAAAGGGAATCACCCGTTACCGGGCTTTCCGGGCGGAGTCGGCAGGCGCGACGGCGAAGTCCCGTGAAATACGCTCGCCGGCGGGTATCCACCACTCGGCGATGTGCTGCCACCAGGCGTCGCCGCGAAGTCCAACGGTTCTGATCCGGCGATTAACTCCAACCACGGCCATCGGTTCGGCGAGCCAGATGGCAGGCGCGTCATCGGTAATGATGCGATACGCACGGGAAAAGAGCGCACGGCGCCCCGCGGGATCGTACGACCCAAGCGCGCTGTCCACGGCGGCATCGAAAGCCGGGTTGGAGTAGTAGCCGCTATTGTTTCCCGACTCGATCCCGGATGATTCCCAATCCCCCCGTGCGGCGCCGGGGCTGGGATCCGAGTGAAGGCTGGTCATAAGGGCGTCGAACGAATGCTTGTCGCCGCGCTCGACGAACGTCGGGAACTCGGTCTGCTCGATCGTGACGCGCGCGCCGGCGGAACGCAGTTGTTCCTGAAGGAGAACCGCCATTCGCACCCGTCCCCTGCTCGAGCTGGGAACGAGAATCGAGAAGGCCAGCTCGCGACCGTTCTTTTCCCGGACTCCGTCCCCGTTGGCGTCGCGCCAACCAATCGAATCGAGTGTCTTCCTCGCGGCAGTCAGATCGAAGGGGATCTGCGCCAAAGTCGGATCGGTAGTGGGGTAGGCGCGAATCGTCGCGCCGAGCGCGGGTGCGGCGAGGGTGTCGTAAATGCTGCGTACGATTGCCATGCGGTCGACGGCCATCGTGAGCGCGCGCCTTACCTCGCGGTCGCCGAAAATCGGGTGCGGCCGGGCGAGCGATTTCGGATCCCTGAGATTGAATTGCAGGAAGGAGTAATCAACGCCGGGAACAGTCACGACGCGAAGATCGGGGTGCTTTGTGATTTCTCCGATGATGTCGGATCGAACCGCCTCGAAGAAATCGGTTTGTCCGCCGAGAAAGCGGGCGAGCGCGGTGTTGAAATCGGGGGCGATGCTCCAGATGACCCGATCCAGCTTCGGTCGGCCGCGATAATTGCTGCTGTCGGCGATGAGAGTGAGCGATTCGCCCTGCGTCCAGGACAGAAATCGGAATCGGCCCGATCCCACCGGATGATTCGCTTGATCGGCTGTCCGCCAGGAGGCGACTGGGATCGCCCTCCAGATGTGCTCCGGAATGATGCTCATCTGGTCGGTGGCGTTGTAGAACTGCTCGGGCGAGCGGGACTTGAACCAGAAGACGGCCGTGAGGCTGTCGGGCGCCGAGACGGAGTCGATGGCGGAGAGGAGCGGCGCCGTGGTGGAGGCGAGAGCTGAATCGCGATATGCGGCAAGCGTAAAACGCACGTCGGCTGATGTCACCGGAGCGCCGTCGTGCCATCTCGCTTTCGGGTCGAGGTGAAATGTGATTCGCGTCGAATCCGCCGACCAAGTCCACGTCTTAGCGAGGCCTGGAATGAAGCCGCGATCACCGATCGTGTACAGAGAATCGCCGAGACTGGCGAGCCGGTCGTAAACGAGATCGGTCACCTGGCGCCCCTGTACCGTGTTCACGAGCGGTGGGAAGAGGGAGTTCGGATCTCCGGCGGTGGAGATTACGAGCGTTCCTCCGCCCGCGGCCGTGCCGGACTTGTCAGGTGTGGCGCAGGCAGCCAGTCCGGCAAGCAGTAGCGCGAATCGTCTCATCGTCTCCAAGTCCAGTTTTCATCGAGGAATCCCGGGATCATCTCCAGGGCGGCGCACCGAATCTCACTTTCGTCCAGGCGGGTACCGGTCGTGTGCTCCATCTCTTCGACAGATTCGAACATCACCGCGGCGAGCTCCGCACTATCCGGCGCCCTTCCGATAAGCTCGCGTAAGGTAGCCGGCGCGGCAGGAGGAGCCGCCGCCTCCGATCCCTCGAAGCCAAGCGAGACAAGCGCGGTCTGGTCGTCGTCGATGAGAATGGAGCCATGCTGAAGAAACGCGGCTTCGCCGCGCCACTGTGCGCTGCCGATCAGCTTACGGCCGTCCGCCATCACCTCTCCGTCGGAGGGAAGCACGAAGCACGGCGACGCCCCCGGCTTGATCGATTCTCCGCCGCGCGCGATTGAAGCGTCGATGCCGATTCGGGAAAGGCCGGCGAGGAGAATGAGATTGATCCGCTCGTAGGCATCGCGGAGCGACTCGCTCTCACACAGCGGAGCTGTCACGCTGTAGGTGATCTCGCGGTGATGGAGAATTGCGCGTCCGCCGGTAGGGCGTCTCACCACGTCGAGCTCCCGGTCTCCAATGCGCTCGCGGCGGTAGTGACCGAGTGCCCGCTGATTGCGCCCGAACGAAAGGGTCGGCTTCTCCCAGGAATAGATGGAGAACACGCTTTCGCCGGTGGCCGCGGCGCGCGAGAGAAGGGCCGAATCGCGCGCCATATTTTCTGCTCCGGAGCGAGGCGGCGCGTGGAGAAAACGCCACTGCGCGGATCTTCGCTGAGAGTGCATAGGTGTTAAATTGTCACTCTTATGGCGACCACAATCAAGCACGTAGAGAGCGGGATTGCGGGTGGCGATTCATTCGTTGCGAGACACGTCGGCCCGTCCGACGCCGACGTGACGGCGATGCTCGGCACACTCGGCTACTCTTCGCTCGACGCACTCATAGATGCAACGATACCGGAGCGCATCAAGGCGCGCGCTCCCCTGGCACTTCCCGCTCCGATGACGGAGGCCGAAGTTCTGGCACAGTTCCGGACGATGGCGGCGAAAAACAGAATCAACCGCTCGTTCATCGGGATGGGTTATTCGGACTGCCTCACCCCGCCGGTGATCCAGCGAAACATCATCGAGAATCCGGGCTGGTATACGGCCTACACGCCCTATCAGGCGGAGATCGCTCAAGGACGCCTCGAGGCGCTGCTCAATTTCCAGACGGCTGTCATCGACCTGACCGGGCTCGAGATCGCGAACGCGTCGCTGCTCGACGAAGCGACGGCGGCCGCGGAAGCGATGACGATGAGCTACGCGGTAAAGGGCGGCGCGGAAAAGGAGATTTTCCTCGTCGCTTCAGAGTGCCATCCACAAACGATCGAAGTCGTCAAGACGCGAGCGGATGCGCGAGGCATCGCCATTCGCGTGATGAGCTACCGCGAGTTCGATTTCAGCGCAGGGGTGTTCGGCGCGCTGGTGCAGTACCCGGCCACCGACGGCGCTGTTCACGATTATAGTGGTCTCTGCGAGCGTGCTCACGAATCGGGTGCCCTCGTGACGGTCGCGGCGGATTTGCTGAGTTTGGTTCTGCTCAAGCCGCCGGGTGAATGGGGTGCCGACATCGTCGTCGGAAATTCCCAGCGCTTCGGCGTGCCGCTCGGGTTTGGCGGACCGCACGCCGCGTTTTTCGCGACGAAGGACGACTTCAAGCGCCAGATCCCTGGGCGCATCATCGGACTTTCGCGCGACGCGGACGGCAAGCCGGCGCTTAGAATGGCGCTGCAAACCCGTGAGCAGCACATCCGCCGCGAGAAAGCGACTAGCAACGTGTGCACGGCGCAGGTTCTGCTCGCCGTCGTCGCCAGCATGTACGCGGTCTATCACGGCCCGAAGGGGCTGACGCGGATAGCGTCGCGTGTTCACGGGTTCGGTTCGGCGCTCGCCGAGGGATTGAGACGGCTCGGTTTCGCGATCGTGCACGAGAATTTCTTCGACACGATTTGCGTCGAAGCGGCGGGGAAGTGCGACTTGATTCTCTCTGAAGCGGAAAAGCGCGGAATCAACCTGCGCCGCGGCAGCGGTGACCGCATCATCATCGCGCTCGACGAGACCGTCAGGGAAGAAGATCTGTTCGGAATTTTCGCCGCCTTCAACGGCGGGCGCGATCCGGGGTTCAGCTTCGTCGAGGGCGTGCTCTCGGCGTCGGAAGTCAGCTACGACGATCTATTCAAGCGAACGACTCCATTCCTGACGCACCCGGTCTTCAGCGCGCACCATTCGGAGACGCAGCTCCTGCGCTACATGCACAAGCTGGAGTCGCGCGACCTTTCGCTCGTGCACTCAATGATTCCGCTCGGCTCTTGCACGATGAAGCTGAACGCGACGGCGGAGATGATGCCGATCAGCTGGCCGGGTTTCGCGAAGATCCACCCGTTCGCGCCCCGCTCACAGACCGAGGGCTACCACGATCTCTTCTCCGAGCTGGAGAAGTCGCTTGCCGAGATAACGGGATTCGCGGCTGTATCGCTGCAGCCGAACGCCGGCTCGCAGGGAGAGTACGCGGGCCTGCTCGCGATCAGAGGATACCATCTCTCGCGGGGCGACACGCATCGCGACGTCTGTCTCATTCCGCAGTCGGCGCACGGGACCAACCCGGCGAGCGCGGTGATGGCCGGGATGAAAGTCGTCGTCACGAAGACGGACGCGAACGGTAACATCGACATCGCCGATCTGCGCGCGAAGGCGGAGCAGCACAAGAACGATCTCGCGGCGCTGATGGTGACATATCCCTCCACGCATGGCGTGTTCGAAGAGGGAATCGTGGAAGTCAGCAAAATCATCCACGAGAACGGCGGCCAGGTTTACATGGACGGCGCGAACATGAACGCGATGGTTGGGCTATGCCGCCCCGGCGACATCGGCGCCGACGTGTGCCACCTCAATCTCCACAAGACGTTTTGTATCCCCCACGGCGGCGGCGGCCCGGGGATGGGTCCGATCGGCGTCGCTCCCCACCTCGTTCCATTCCTGCCCGGGCATCCCGTCGTCGAGCTCGACGGCAAGAAGCACGTCGGGCCGGTCTCGGCGGCGCCGTGGGGAAGCGCGAGCATACTTCCGATCTCGCTCGCCTACATCAAGATGATGGGCGGCACCGGCCTCACGTACGCGACGAAGATCGCGATCCTCAACGCGAACTACATCGCGCGGCGGCTGGAGCCGCACTTTCCGGTTCTGTACAAGGGAGCGCACGGAACGGTTGCGCACGAGTGCATCGTTGACACTCGCGTAGTGAAGCAGGCGAGCGGAATCGAAGTCGAGGACATCGCGAAGCGGCTGATGGATTATGGGTTTCACGCGCCGACGGTCTCTTTCCCCGTCGCCGGCACACTGATGATCGAGCCGACGGAAAGTGAATCGAAGGACGAGCTGGACCGGTTCTGCGAAGCGCTGATCTCCATTCGCGAAGAAATCCGCGAAATAGAATCAGGCGAAGCCGATCGTCAGGACAACCCGCTCAAGAACGCGCCGCATCCGCTGGGGAGAATCGCCTCGACGGTGTGGAACCACGCTTACACTAGAGAGCGCGCCGCATTTCCCGCAGAGTGGACGCTCGAAAACAAGTTCTGGCCTGCTGTGGCTCGGGTGGAGAGCGCCTACGGAGACAGAAATCTCATTTGCTCGTGCCCGCCGACTGATGCCTACGCCGAGGTCGAGGCTGGAGGCTGAGCGCTCGCGACGGCTAACTGCAACCTAGGACTACACGGGTGAGAGTAGCCAGTAGCATAGCAGGGAGGCGCGAGCAGAAAAGACATTGAGGGCCCGTAGTGATCTCTTGGCTAGCCTTGAGATTACCACGGGCCCTCAATGTCGTTGTCGCTCGTGCCTCGGATACTATGCTACTGGGCGCTCTTAACCGCGTAGTCCTCAGTGGCAGTTAGCAGTTACCCGCCGATGTGCTTCGTGTAGCCATCGGCCTTGAGCAGCGCATCCTTCTCCGACGGATCGGTCATCTTCAGCTTCACCATCCAGCCGGCTCCGTAGGGATCGGAGTTGACGAGCGCCGGTTCCTTGTCGAGCCGCGCATTCACCTCGGTGATCTCTCCACTCACCGGGCAGAAGAGCTCGGACACGGCCTTCACGGCTTCGATCGTTCCGAACACATCGTGCTTGCCGAACTTGGCGCCGACGGACGGGAGCTCGATGTACACCACGTCTCCCAGCTCGCCCTGCGCGTAGTCGGTGACTCCGATCTCGGCGATGTCGCCGTTGATGCGAAGGTATTCGTGTTCGGGGGTGTAAAGCAGATCAGCAGGAACGTTCGCCACCATTCACCTCGTAAAATTTATTTTCGGGCGGTCAGGAAACGCCGGCGGTGCGGCGGGCGCCCATCGCCTTCTTGTTGAGCGTCGCCCAAAGCTTGTCCACCTGCTGTTCCAGGTCGGCGATCGAGCTCACGTTTTCAATGCAATAATCGGCGCGCGCGCGCTTGAGGTCGGCGGGCATTTGCGACGCGATCATGTTCATCGCGTCGGTCTCGTTCAGGCCTCGCTCGCTGGCGAGCCGCTCGAGCCGGATGTCGCGTGGCGCGTCAACGAGCACGATGTAATCGAAATCCTTGACGAGGTTCCGCTCGAAAAGCAGCGGAATGACGCAGATCACGACTTTGTCGCCGCGGGACTTGGCGCTCGCGATCTCGAGGTCGCGCAGTCGAGTTACTTCCGGATGCACGATCGCGTTGAGCTGCTCGAGCTGCCCCTGATCGGAAAACGCAATACGCCGCAGCGCGCCGCGGTCGAGTGTGCCGTCGGGCGCGAGAACTTCAACGCCCCAGCTCGTCACAATTCTGTCGAGCGCCTTCGTTCCGGGTTTCACCGCTTCGCGCGCGAGCACGTCGGCGTCGATGAGGGTCGCGCCTCGCTCGCCGAGGAGGCGGGCGACTTCCGATTTGCCGCTGGCGATGTTTCCGGTAAGGCCGACGAGAAGCATCCCCAAAACTATTGAACAGATACCGAACTGTCACGCGAAAACGGATGCTTGGGCCTGTTTTTCTCTACCTTATATATAAATGACCCTTTTATCCGCCGCCGTCGTCCTCTTTCTGGTGCTCGATCCCCTCGGGAACGTACCGTTCTTCCTGGCGGCGCTGAGAAATGTCGCGCCCGCGCGCTGGACACGGATCATCTGCCGCGAGCTGCTTATCGCGCTGGGCGTGATGATCGCATTTCTTTTTCTTGGGCGGTACATCCTGAACGTTTTGCGCATCACGCAGCCGGCGCTGACGGTCGCGGGCGGTGTGGTGCTCTTTCTGATCGCGATCAGGATGATTTTCCCCTCGCCCGATTTCTCGCTAGTCGAAAAGGTGGAAGCCGAGCCGCTCATCGTGCCGCTGGCGATTCCCTATGTTGCCGGACCGTCGGTGCTCGCCACCGAGCTGCTCTTCATGAGCCGCGAGCCGGAGCGCTGGGCAACGTGGCTGACCGCGCTGCTTATCGCGTGGGCGGCGTCGGGGCTCATTCTCCTCTTTTCGCCGGCAGTGCGAAAGCTGCTCGGAGCGCGAGTGCTCCAGGCGACCGAGCGATTGATGGGAATGGTGCTGATCGTCATCGCCATTCAGATGGTGATGACAGGAGTCGCTGAAGCGTTAAAGGTCTGAGCTTCGGCTCAGGCGCTGCGGAAGAGCGGAACCTGCGATGCGTCGGACGCAGGAACCTCGTGACACATCCTGCAGCGCGCTTCGTACGCCTCGGTTCCACCTACCATCACCTGAGGCGAATTGTACGGCGCCGGGTGGCCGCCGATAAGGCGCTGATTCCGGCTCGCCGGCCCGCCGCAAAGCACGCAGATGGCGTGCAGTTTGTCCACAACTTCGGAGATGGCCATCAGCTGCGGCATCGGTCCGAACGGTTCGCCGCGGAAATCTGTGTCGGTGCCGGCGAGAATGACGCGCCGTCCGCGCGCCGCGAGCGAGGTGACAAGCTCGATGATGCCTTCATCCAGGAACTGCGCCTCGTCGATCGCGATCACCTGCGCTTGAGGATTTATCTGCTGCGCTATCTGCGCCGCGGAATCGGCGGGTACCGCCTCGACAGTTCGTCCGTCGTGGCTCGATACCTTGTAAAGACCCGCATATCTGGCGTCGAGATGCGACTTGAACACCTGCACTCTCTTTTTCGCGATCATCGCCCGGCGCACGCGGCGAATCAGCTCTTCGCTCTTACCGCTGAACATCACTCCAGCGATGACTTCGATCCAACCGCCGGTCTGATGGAATGGTCCGCTCATCGCTCAGGGCGCCCCTTGCGAGGAGGAGCAGACGAGCGCGGTCCGGAAGACCGCGGACGATCCGATCCCGGCCGCGGGCGATCTGACCCGGAGCGCGGGCGATCTGAGCCCGGCCGGGGACGATCACCAGCGCCGCGAGGCGGACGAGGACCACTCGAACGCGGGCGGTCATCGCGATCGAAGGTGCGGCGCGGCGGGCGATCTCCCCCGCGCGAATCACTTTCGCTGCTCTTCCGCTCCGACTTTGGACGGTCGGCGCGAACCGCGACCTTCCGTCCCTTGATCATCTTTCCGTTGAGAACGCCGATGATCCGCTCCGACTCGGCGGCTGGAACTTCTACAATCGTGTGCGATTCATATACCTCGACCTTCCCGATCTGTCCGCCCGGGATTCCAGCTTCTCCGGCGATCGTGCCGACGAGATCTCCCGCTTTGAGTCCGTCGCGCTCGCCGAGGGTGACGAACAGCTTCGACATCGCGCCGGTCCAACCGGGTGCGGCAGCGGGTGCAGCAGCGGAAGCCGCCGATACACTCGCCGCAGGAGCCTTCGCGATGCGCCGTTCACGCTCGAGGAGCTGCAGCGCGGCGGCGGCGATCTCTACCGCGTCGTACTCGGCGAGCAGCGGCTCGAGTGGCGCGATCTCGCGCGGGGGCACTCCGGAGGAGAGAATCGAGCGCAGCTCGGCTCGCATCGCGTCGTCGCGGCGGCGCAGCTTGCTGGCTCCGAGGGCGAGATTGAGTGGACCAAGTTTGGCTCCCATCATCTCGCGAAGCGGCGTCATTTCCGACGGCTGCACGAGGACGACGAGATTCACTGCTTCCGCTCCTCCGAGGGCGTGGATTTCGCTCCGGCGGACGGGCGAGTCGTACAGAATGATCGTGTGTACGTGGGCGGTCGGGGCGCCGCGAATCAGATAGAAGGCGGTATCACTTTCCTGATAGCCGAGCGCGCGTAGGACGCGGCGCGCTTCCTTTTCCCCTTTCTCCGTTCGAACTACGATCGCCGCTGACGGAGGATCGAGCTCGTCGAGCAGCTTTCTGAGAGCGCCAGGCTTGGCGATACCGGCAGAAGTCAGATACTTGATCTCTGGAATTTCCCCCGAGCCGATGTCGTCCATCGGCATCGGGGCTCTGCGGGCGCGGCGCGCGTAACGCTCGACGAAATCTTCGACTCTTTTGTCGAGCTTACGCGTGACTACAACGCGCTCGGCCGTCTTGCCCGCTTCGGAGAGAATGCTCTCCAGCGCAGCGACGGCCTTATCGCCCTGTTCGAGCAGGTCCTCCGCCCAGGCGACGACGACCGTCTTGAGTCCTTCGAGCTTGAGATGCGTCCCCGAAACTAGAGCGAGGAGCTCTTCCGGGGTTCCCGCGACGGCCCGAACGGGTCTGGACTTCAGCAGCCGTGCCGATCGTGACGCGCTGGTGGCGGGAAGAACTTCAATTCCGGTTGCGCCGTTGAGCGAATGCGCCATTTCGGCGATCGTGAGAGCGTTTTCACCGTCCGAAGTGAGAATCAGCACCTGTACCGCGGGTGATTCGGGATCGATTCGCCCAAGCGCCGGGTTCAGGAACTCCGGAATGGACTCGGTTGTATGTGGAAGTACGTAAACCGTGCCTGGATTGCGCCCAATGGTGGCCACCGACTCGGCCGATTCAACTGCGTCCGACTGCTCTTCCGACATCCGAATTCCTCTCGTGCGATGGCGCCGTTCAGCCCGCGCGGATTATGTTATCAAACAGGCCGCTGCGAAAAAAATTCACCGGCGTCATCAAAGTATAGCGGGAAAAACTCCGGTGTGCGCAGGCCCAAGACCAGACTCGTTCTCAACCATCCGCCGGAAGCCCCCGACAATGATTACAGCGATAGTGCTCATCAAGGCGGAGCCGAAATCCATCACCGCCGCGGCGACTAAAATCGCCGGGATCGATGGCGTGTCGCAGGTATTTTCGGTGAGCGGCGAATGGGATCTGGTGGCGATCCTCGAGGTCACCGACTACGAGGGTGTCGCAACGATCGTCACCGAAAAAATGGCCCCTGTTCCAGGGCTCCAGCTCACGCAGACGCTGACCGCCTTCCGGGCCTACTCGAAGAAGGATTTGGAGCAGGCCTGGGACATCGGGCTGGAGTAGGCGGGTGATCGGTCCACGCAATTCGGGGCCTGACCTTTCGAGTCGGGCCGCGCTCGGCTTTTTGAGATCGGAGTTTCCGGAGATCAGCGTCTCGGACTCGCCTTCGATCGTCGTCGAGCGCCCGGCAGCTGCCGATCCGCCGCGTCTGAGCGCTGTCGAGCTCGTCGAGCACCGAAAATTCTCGGCCGTCGAAGTCGGAGTCGCGCCTGCAGCGGAGCGGACGAGCGAATTCGGCGGATTTCTGGACGGAGCTCAAAAGGTTCAAGTGCTCGCCTACCCGAAGGGAATTCCAGTCGTGCTCGGTACGGTCTCGGCGGCCATGCGCTGCCGGACGGAGAGACGCCTTATGACGTGGAGGGAAAGGGAGCCGGCGGTGGAGCGGCGTCTCTATCTGCCGCTGGCGTATCTGGGCGCGACAAAAATCGCGTCGGGCGAGATGTTCGAGGTCGTTGACACGTCCGCCGCCGATGCGACCGGCGTTGCGCTCGACGCACACCCGCTCGGGCTCGTGGACCGCGCGGTGCAGCTCGTGCAGGAAAGCCGGGAAGCGCTCGAGAACCGCTTCGCCGAAGACTGGTGCGACAGCGAAAGCACACCGCTCTTCATTGACGGCGGGATAAGCGGCAGCGCGCGCATCGCGTCGTCTCCTCTCGCAATCGGCGTGGTGAAAAGCCACCGCACTCTATACGTGGACAACGCGGCGCTTCCGATTCTCTTCTCATTGAGGAAAGGTGAGCGCTCCAGTGTATTTCGCGTCGCACCGAGGTCGAGACACAGCGTCGCCAGCTGGTATCTGCGCATCCGCTCGTCCAAGGGGCAGGATCCGCTATGGGGGTTGGTCCGCGTCGAGATTGCGGACACCCCTGACGCGAGCGACCGCGCGAATGAAATCTCGCGCTGGATTCTCGCCGAATCGTCTCCGCTTTCGCTGCCCGATGGACGATGGGACAAGATGGCGTACGGCATTCGCGACACGGAAGAATTCCTGAGGGCCATTTCTTGACGCCGGCGCTCGGGCGGGTCGTCGCGACGGAGCGGAAGCCGAACACTCCGCACGAATTCCATTTTTGGACTGCGCTCGATTCGCCGGTTGGAATCGGCACGATCGTGCGTGTGGACGGAACGAATCCCATCGAAGGACAGATCCCGCGCATCTACGGAATCGTCGTTGAGGGATTCAGCTACACGGATCTCCAGACTCCGATGCACGACGTGCTCGGTCACGACGGGTCGCCGTCCGACGCGGGGTACGCGCTCACCGAGCGCGCGGAGATCCGTCTCTACAGCGCGGCGGTGCTGCGTCAGATTCCAGAAGAGCCGCTGCAGCCGGTGCCGATGGGTCAGGTATTTCTCGCTGAAGAAGCCGACGTGCAGGTCGCGCTGCGGATGGACAGCTATCTGCGGGAGGGCGCGAGCACAGGTATTCCGATCGGTGTTTACCGCGCCGGCGGCACCGAGGCGACGGTTTATCTTGACGCCGATTTTCTGCTCGGTCCCGAGGCGGCGCACCTGAACATCACCGGCGTCTCCGGCCTGGCGACGAAAACGAGCGCTGTGGAGTGGCTGCTCTCGTCGCTGTTCACGCATTTCCCGGATGAGAAAGGATCTATCGCGGCGGTGTGCTTCAACGTGAAGGGTCCCGACCTTTGTTATCTCGACCAGCCGGGAAGGATCGAGGAGTCCGACCAGAAGTTGTACGACAAGCTTGGCGTGAAGCCGGAGCCGTTCGAGAAGGTTCAGTACTTCGCGCCGTACACGGCTAAGGGCTTCACTCTCAACACGCTGCGGTCGAACCCGGCTCTGATGCACAATGTCAACGCGCTGACGTGGGGACTTCGTGAGGTGCTTCAGTACGCCGAGGTTCTGCTCAACCGCGACGACGTGGACGCAAAGGCCGACGCGCTCATCGATTTCATCCGCGAGCAGGTGCTCGACAAGGAGTTCAGCGATCCGCTGCTCACGCACGCGCACACCGTGCAGTCATTCGCCGATCTGGACGCGTGGTTCCGCGAGATTCTCCGCGGCCTGGAGCAGAAGGACGATCAGAGCTGGCGCACCCACCACGTTGCGACGATCAGAAAGGTTCGCAACCGCCTCTCAAACATCTCTACGCGGTGCGCCGGCCTGGTGACCGACTTCGGCGAGGTGAGCGACTTGCCGTTCGGCGAATTCGAGGACCGCACCGTCTATGTAGTGGATGTGGCGAATCTCGAAGAGAGCGCTCAGGATCTGATCTTCGCGCGAATCGTCTCCAAGCTGCGCGAGCATCTGGAGCGGCGCGATCTGGGAGTGAAGCATCTCGTCGTCTTCGTAGACGAGCTGAACAAGTACGCGCCCAGCGACGGGCCGGACAACTACGTGCGAAAAATGCTGCTCGATATTTCCGAGCGCGGCCGTTACCTCGGGCTGGTGCTATTCAGCGCGCAGCAGTTCCGTTCGCAGATTCACCGGCGGGTGGTCGGGAACTCATCCACCTCCGTGTTCGGGCGCATGGACGCGGACGAGCTGGCGAGCCCGGGCTACGCGACACTTAGTCCTGCGACGCGCACCAAGCTCGCCACGCTCGACAAGGGACAGCTGATGATCCGCCATCCGCATTTCACGCAGCCGATCTTCGTGCGCTTTCCGCGCCCGTCGGTGATGCAGGGGCGGGAAGGGGCGGAGAAGTTCCCCGCTGCGCGCGAAGGCTCGCTCGACACGGCGGTTTTCAAGGCACTGCGGCAGCTTGACCCAGACATCACCTTGAACTGGGTGCAGGACGTCACAGCGCTCTACACCGAGCACGAAGTTCTGAAAGCGAGAAATGCGACGCTGTTGGCGAAACCGAACGACGTCCGCGCGTTTTTCCAGTCCCAGTTCCGGCGCATTGTGCCCGCGCAGCCGGCGCAGCGCCCGGTCGGCGCGGCGACCAAGGGTCTGCCGATCGATGATCCGTATGGCTTCTAGATTCTCCGCGACAGTCATCGGCGCGCTCGCGCTTTTAGCCCAGCCGGCGCTGGCGCAGCGCGTGCTGCTCCAGATCAAGCCGCACGTTGGCGACACGATCAAGACGCATTTGACGCAGACGATCGAAATGATCGGCACGCGGTGGAACGCATCCGCCGACTCCACGAAGACGATGACGACCACGACGGAAGTATTCTCGCGGGCAATTCCGTTTCAATGGACCCCGAGCGGAACTCTCATTCACGCCATCACCGATTCCGTGACCGCGCGCCCCGGCGCGTCGGCGGCGGTGAAGGCGGACCTTCAGCGCAACTCGATGCCGACTTCGCCGACGGTTCTGCGCGTCGCCCCTGACGGGGCGATCGAAGTCGTCGACGACGGAGATCCGAACAGTGAAATGCGGCATCTCTTCGCGCAGATGCCGTCGATGCTGCCGAGGAAGCCGGTTGCGGTTGGAGACAAATGGTCGAAGGAGATGCGCATCCCGCTCGCGGGCGATCCCGGGTCGGAGGGAACCGTGAAGGCGACACTTCAGCTCGATTCGCTCTCACGCAGCGGTGAGATGGCGTACATCTCTATTCGCGGAACGATCTCGCGTTTCATTGACGCCGACCGGCGCGCGAACGCGAGCACGTATCACACGTCGGGCACCTTCACGGGATCGATGCAGATTGATCGCGCGCTCGGATGGATCACCGATGCGAAAAGCGTGGTCAGCGTGCATTCCGAGATCGCCGACGACCGCGCTTCTACGGCGCAGTATTCCGGAAAGCCGCTTCTGATTCAAACGAAGGTGAGCGTGTGGACGAGGGCGACGAAGCAAAGATGAGAATCGTCCACCTCTCCGACATCCATCTCGGATTTCGCCAGTATCAGCGGCTGGCCGAGTCCGGGCTCAACCAACGTGAAGTTGACGTAGCCCGGACGTTCCGTCGAATCATCGAAAAGGTCATCGAGCTCCGTCCGGATATCGTGGTTGTGGCGGGTGATGTGTTCCATACGGTTCGTCCAACCAACCAGGCGATCCTTCACGCCTACAAACAATTCCAGCTCCTCGTGCAGCGGCTGCCCGAGTCCGAGTTCGTAATTGTCGCGGGAAACCACGACTCGCCACGAACGCGGGAGACGGGGTGCATCCTGAACCTGTTCACGCCGTTGGGTTTCAGAGTGGCCGCGGGCGCTCCGGAACGATTCCAGCTGTTCAACGGCGATGTATCGGTGCTCGCCGTGCCCGATGATTCGACTTCCGCCCGCCCCGCGCTCACGCCAGATCCGTCAGCGAAGTACAACATCCTCCTGATTCACGGAGAGGTCGAGGGGATCATTCCGAAGTACTCGATCACCGCTGATCGCATTCCGATGACGATATCCAAGGAAGAGCTCGGGGCCGGCCGCTGGGATTACGTCGCGCTCGGCCACTACCACGTGTATCGCTCTGTCGCACCGAACGCTTTCTATTCCGGGTCCCTCGACTACACCAGCAGCAATCCGTGGGGCGAGATGCTAGAGGAGGAGGAGACCGGCATCGAAGGAAAGGGATTCATCGAGCACGATCTCGCCACCGGCACGCATCGCTTCCATCATGTTGCCCCAGAACGCAGCTGGGTGGATTTGCCGGCGATTTCCGGTGCGGGACTCTCCGCCGCCGATCTCGACGCGCGCATCAAGGAAGCCCTCGAAGGATGCGAGGGAGGGATCGCCGACAAGGTCGTGCGGCTCGTGGTGCGCGACGTTCCGCGGCACATCATCCGCGAGGTGGATCACAAGGCGCTGCGCGAGTTCCGCCGCACGGCGCTGCATTTCCACCTCGACACGCGGCGCCCGGAAATCGTAAGGCGCGAAGGACAAGGCGCGCCGGGGCGGCGCCAATCGCTTTCGGAGACGCTGCGCGACAGCCTGCGCTCGCGCACTCTTACCAGCGATTTGAATCGCGAGTCGCTCGTCGAGCTGGGGCTGCGGTACCTCCAGGCCGCCGAAGCCGTTGCGCCCGCTTCCGAGGTTGACGCGCTGTGAGACTGAACAGTCTCAAGCTGGTCAACTTCCGCCAGCACGCGGATACCGAAATCGATTTCGAATCGGGGCTGACAGGAATCATCGGCCCGAACGGCGCCGGCAAGACGACGATTCTCGAAGCGATAGCGTGGGCGCTTTACGGCAACCAGGCGGTGCGCGGCAATCGTGACTCGATCCGTTTCCTCGGGGCCGGCGCGCGCGCGCAAGTGGAAGTGCAGCTCGACTTCGAGCTCGGAAGCCATCGTTACAAGGTTGTTCGCGGGCTGACGAGCGCCGAGCTGTACCTCGACGGCGCGTCTGAGCCGATCGCGAATTCGATCACCGCAGTGACGGAGCTGCTGCAGCGCCGGCTCGGAATGTCGTTGTCCGAGTTCTTCCACACCTACTTCACCGGCCAGAAGGAGCTGGCGGTGATGGCGGCGATGACGCCCGGCAAGCGCGGTCAGTTCCTTTCGCGCGTCCTCGGCTACGAGAAGCTTCGCCTGGCGCAGGAGCTGGTGCGCGACAGAAAATCGCAGGTGAAGGCGTCGGCTGATGGAATGGTGCGCGGAATGCCCGATCCGGAAACGGTGGCGCGCTCCCTCAATGAAGCGGCGGCGAAGCGGGCAGAAGCGGAGGAACGATCGCAGCAGGCCGGCCACCGTCACGCGGTAAAGCATCTGGAGATGAAGACCGTTGAGCCGCGGTGGCAGATGGCACAGCGCCAGCGCGAACAGGCGCTTCAGCTGCAGGCACAGATCACCGTCGCCGAAGAGAAGGAGATTTCGCATCAGCGCGACGCGGAGAGGATACGCGCGGAGCTGGAGGCGATCTCTAAAGCAAAGCTGGAGCTTCAAGGTTTGCGCGAGCAGGTCGAGCCGTTATTCGCGCTCAACGTCGAGGCCCAGGCGCTCGACATTCTTTATCGCGAGGATGGACGCCGCCGCGCTTTGATCGAATCGGAGCAAGCACTGCGCGAGGAGATCGCGCGGCTCCTCGAGCGTCACGAGAAAATCGAGCGGGCTCCGGCGCTGGAGGAGGAGTCCACGGTCGAGCTCGAGGCAAAGCGCGCAGAGTTGGAGGACACCCAGGGAAATCTCGAAGCACGGCGCACGGAATGGGTTCGCGACCGGCAGGAGGCCGACACGAAGAGACAGGCCCTTCGCCAGCAGTACGCCGATCTCAAGCAGCAGCGCGACCGCCTCGTCGCGCTCGGCGAGGACAGCGAGTGCCCAACCTGCAGCCGCCCGCTTGGCGAAAGTCTTCACACGGTAGTCGACCACCTCGACGAGCTGATGGGCGCGGTCGAGACCGACGGCACCTATTACAAGAGCAGAGTCGAGCAGCTCGAGCAGATGCCCGATGACGTCCGCGCACTCGATGAAAAGCGCCGCACCATCACCGCCGAAGTCGGCACGCTGGAGCGGAAGCTCGCAAAGGTGCAGCTGGCAGTACAGGAGCTGTCCACAATCGGCCGCGACATCGCGTCGAAGAAGGAGCGGCAGCTCCAGCTGAAGCACGACATCTCGAGAATTCCTCCCGGATATGACGCGGCGCGTCACGCCGAGGTCCGCGCCGACATCGAACGCCTGGCTCCGATGGAAGCGAACGCCGCGCTCCTCCAGGCGAGGGTCGAGAGGGAGCCGCAGCTCCAGCTGCAGCTTCAGGAGCTCGGGCAGGAGATAATGCGGATTCAGTCAACGCTTGGAACGCTCCGCATCCGCAAGACACAGGTCTCTTCGGCGGAGGGCGATTTCAATTCTCTGCGCGAAACGTACGAGCGCGTGCGTCATGAGCTGGAGGACGCGAAAATCTCCGGCGCGCGCGCGCAGGAGAAGCTGAGCAGCGCTGTCGTCGCGCTAACTGCCGCCGAGGAAGTGTGGCGCGAGCTGAAGAAAAAAGAAGAAGAGCTGGAGATCCTCGTTGCCGAGCGCCGGATGCACGAGGAGCTGGACCGCGCCTTCTCCGATCTGCGCACCGATCTGAACTACCAGCTGCGACCGGAGCTGTCCGAGCTGGCGAGCGCGTTTCTCAGCGAGCTTACCGACGCGCGCTATTCGGAGCTGGAGCTCGACGACGATTACAACATCATCATCCTCGAGGATGGAATCCCCAAGCCGGTGCTCTCCGGTGGAGAAGAAGATCTCGCCAACCTCGTGCTCCGCCTCGCCATCTCGCAGATGATAGCCGAGCGCGCGGGGCAGAGCTTCTCGCTGCTGATTCTCGACGAAGTGTTCGGCTCGCTGGACGAGACTCGGCGCTTCAACGTCGTCGAGCTGCTGCGCGGACTGCAGGACAGGTTCGAGCAGGTAATACTCATTACGCACATCGACTCGGTGCGCGAAGGACTCGACCGGCTCATCACAGTGGGATATGACCCGGGCTCCGGGAAGTCGGTGGTGCGGCAGGAGAAAGGCGGCTCATCGTTCGCCGTGGACACCGACGCGGGTGACGCGGATGCGTCGCCCGAGTCTGACGCCGCGCGAGGGGCAGCGGCCTGATGGCATTCGCGCGAACGTGGAGACACGCGAGCGCGGCAGATGGCCCGACGCGCGTGCTCGAGGCGGACATACCCGCGCTGAACGCCGTTTTCAGCGAAGCGTTCACAGATCGCTACCGCCGCGACGGATTGATAGGGGTGAGAGTTCCGCACCTCAATCCAGCCGTGTGGCGGTTTGCGATCGCCGACGCCGAGGGCGGCGCGATGGTGTGGCGGGATGGGCGCGGATCCATCATTGCCTTCAACATCGCGCACTGCTCCGGTGTGGAGGGATGGATGGGCCCGTTGGCAGTTCATCCCGAGCATCAAGGTCACGGAATCGGAAAGTCGGTCGTGATCGCGGCAGTGGAATGGCTCAAGGCGCGCGGCGCGCGCGTGATCGGACTCGAGACGATGCCGCGCACGATGGACAACGTCGGATTCTATTCAGCGCTGGGATTTACCCCCGGCAGACTCACTGTGACTCTCACGCTGGAAGGAATGCGCGCCCGCCAGACGGCGACGCTTTTTTCCACGCTCGACACAGCGCGTCAGACTGCGGCGCTCGACAAGTGCCTCGCGCTCACCGCTGATTGCGCGCCCGGCTACGACTATTCGCGCGAGATCGCGCTCACTCACTCTCACGGCCTCGGCGAAACGCTGCTGCTGGAGGGCGGCGGAGACGTTCGCGGGTTCGCGATCTGTCACGGCGTTCCTTTGGTGCAGGGAAGAGTGCGCGAGGAAATTCGCGTTCTGAAGCTCGTCGCCCGCACCGCCTCCGACGTGGACGAGCTTGTCACCCAGCTCTGCGAATACACCCGCGCCGCCAACGCGAAGAGAATGGCCGTTCGCGTTCAGAGCGAGTACGATGATGTTTACCGCCTGCTGATTCAGCGCGGCGCGAGGGTGAGATGGACGGATTTGAGGATGGCGCTCGCCGGCTTCGGCGAAAAAATGCCGGCGTCGGGGATCGTGCTTTCGAACTGGGAGATTTGATGGGATTTCTCCGCGTGTTCGCCGGTGTTGCCCCGCTTCTGCTCTGTGCCAAATCTCTTGAGGCACAAACTGCGATGGATGCAAAGGTCGCCCGAGCCAGCTTCACGGCCACCGAGGTGCGATTTGTATTTCCGCCCGGCGCATCGAGCGTTGACAAGCCGGGGTCGACAGCACCGATGAATCAGATCTGGGAGGTTCGTTGGGAGCGGCCGGACTACAAACCGGGCGTCGATCCATTTCTGATTTGGATCATCCTTCCGCCGACCTACCCTTGGAAAACAATGCGTCATCAAAGCGTAGGAGCTCATCGGCTGGAGGCGATTATCGACTGCCTGTCATGCGATGGAGCTGGCTTCGTGGACTCTCGAATCGCAGCTTCGGAACTCACGGCCACAATCGAAAAGGGATCGCTCGTCTTCACGGTCTACGGCGCTCGTGCGATAAATCTGATTTTTCCTTCCATTCCTCACGAAATCAGCTTTGGCTTCCCGGGGTCGGGCCAAACGGTGAAGGTGAATTGCGGGAACGGTTACTCGTCCGCGAAGTATCACAAGGAGTGTGTGATTCCGCCTCGCGTTCCCCCGCCCGACGCAGATTCCGCCGCCCGGGAAAACGCCCCGCGAACAGTAAATGTCTTGATTGGCAACTTCGCCGACGCGAGGCTTCTTCCAGGAGTTTCAGTCTTAGTCCGAACGACGACTTCCCGGAAGGCGCGGCGAATGCGATCAGATTCCCTGGGGCGCATTGTTCTCCGCCAACCGCCGATCGGAAACATGATGATCGAAGCCTTCTGCAAGGCAAACGCTGGTGATAGAGAGAGGGTATTCGGTACCGAGTCGTTTCAGATAGGACCACGCATCGATACCACTGTTTGGGTAATGACTGATCGAAATCTTTGCGCCAAGTAAACGCTACCGAACTGATGTCGCGTTAGTTGGAAACCAATACTGAAGCTGTCGCGGAGCGAAATTGCTAGCGCTAATTATTGCAAATCAGTGCCGCTGGAACAGCGAGCTCAGCGCAGACGACGCGGATATTCTCCGCAGATACTGCAGCTCGTCCGGCGCGAAAGGCGTCGGCGTTAACCCAAACACCTCAGTGATCGCGTTGTTGGGTACGGTGTTGTCGAGACTCAGCAGCCCAAGAAGCGAAGAAGTCACCGGTGGATTCGGAATCATTTTCTCCGCCAGCGCAATGAGCGGGCGCAATGCGCTCACCGGAACGGTGACCAGCCGGCGGGTGACGCCCATCGCGGCAAGTATGCGCTCCGTCATCTCTTTCAACGAGAGGGGCGCCGGTCCGCCGAGCGAGTATGTGCCGCGCCGCGTCGCCTGCTTCTCGAGTGTGATTCGCACCACCGCGGCGACGTCGCGAACGGCGATGGGCTGGAAACGCGCGCGACCCCCATCGGGCAGAGGAAAAACAATCGGGCTGAGTCGCACAAGTCGCGCCAGCACGTTCACGAATTCGTCTTCGGGGCCGAAGATCACCGACGGACGAAGCACCGTATGCGAAAGACCGGAGGCGACGACAGCGTCCTGCGCCAATCCTTTGCTGCGGAGAAATTCGTGCGGGGATGCGCTGTCGGCGCCGTTCTGCGACATATGGATGAAGCGATCGATCCCCGCCGCTCGCGCCTGCTCGATGAGGTTGGCGGTTCCGTCGGTATTGACGTCGGAGTATCCCTGACCGGAGCGCTCGATCGCGACGGCGGCGAGATGGACGACGCTCCCGCAGCCGGCGATCGCCTTTCCAATGGATTCCGGGTTACGGATGTCGCCGACGTGGAGCTCGACGGGAAGATGCGCGAGGCGCATCGCCGCCTTCGACGGGTTTCGCACCAGCGCGCGAACCTTCCATCCGTGCTTGGTCAGCTCGTCGCAGGTGTGACGCCCGACGAGACCGGCGGCGCCAGTGATGAGCACCGGCTTCGAGCGCAGAACCGAGACAACATCAGGCTGCTCGGCGACTGCGACGGCGGCCAAGTGGCCAAAACCCGGAGTCGGTGCGCTATCGCTCAGACCTTCGGTCGTCTTCCGCCCCGGTGCGTACCGCGGATCGCGATGCGGTAGATGAGAAGAAATACACCAAGCGTCAGAAGGACGTGGATCCAGCCCGGCGCGTCGCCGCGAAATGTGACGACGCCCCAGACGATCAACATCCCCACTGCAGAAATGATTCCCAAATCCATTTTAATTATCGTTGACGGTAGTTTGCACGAATCATAAATTGCGAAGAGAAGAAAGCAGCATCCTGTCGGGGCGGAGAGCTCACTTTTTGAGCCAACAAGTCCTTCGGGTGGGTTCGATAAGCTTTGCTGACGTCATGCCCCAGTGCGGGGACGACGGAAGGCAGGGTGAGGACCTCATACATTCGACTGGGCTTCAAAAAACCTCTCCGTTCCCTTTTTAGAAGAAGCTCCGCCGGCGGCGGAGCTTCTTCGTTTCGGATATCTTACGAAAACTATGCTCACAGTGACAGTAACCCGCCGAGTCCGGTTTAACGCTGCCCACCGCGTTCATAACCCGGCCCTCGGCGACGAGGAGAACGCCCGCCTCTTCGGAAAGTGCAATAATCCGAACTGGCACGGCCACAACTATACCCTCGACGTTTCGGTCGAGGGCGGGATCGACCCGACTACGGGCTACGTCTTCGACCTCGCCAAGCTCAAGCAGGTGGTGGAGAAGGAAATCACCAGTCTGGTGGACCATCGGAACTTCAATCTCGACGTTCCGTTCATGAAGGACATCATCCCCACCTCCGAGAACATCGTCGTCGCCTTCTGGAACATTCTGCAGCCGCGCGTGGCGCCCGCAAAGCTCAAGCGGCTCGTGATGTGGGAGACCGAGAACAACTATGTCGAATATGAAGGACGATAAGGAGCTCGAGGACATCGTCCGCCGCCAGCTCGAGCTGATCGGCGAGGACCCGTCCCGCGAAGGGCTCTTGCGCACGCCCGCCCGGGTTGCCGCGTCGTTGAAATTCCTGACTCAGGGCTACGGCAGCGACGCGCGAACGGTCATCGGCGAAGGAATCTTCGAGGAGAAGCACGACAACATGATCATGGTGCGCGACATCGAGCTGTATTCGATGTGCGAGCATCATATGCTCCCTTTCTTCGGCAAGGCGCACATCGCCTACATCCCGAACGGAAAAATCGTCGGGCTGTCCAAGATCCCGCGAATCGTGGACGTCTACGCCCGCCGGATGCAGGTACAGGAGCGTCTCACCGATCAGATCGCTGAGGCGATTTGCTCGGTGCTGAATCCACAGGGCTGCGGCGTCGTCATCGAGGCCTTCCATCTCTGCATGATGATGCGCGGCGTGCAGAAGCAGAACTCGAAGACGATTACGTCGGCGCTGCGCGGAAGCTTTCTCAAGGATCCGAAGACGCGCGACGAGTTCCTCCGCCTCGCCCACCACAACTCGGGCTCGTGAGCGCGAAGCGGCTCGATGGGCTGAACGCCGTAATCACCGGCGGGTCGCGCGGAATCGGCGCCGTCACCGCCGCGGCGCTGGTTGGCGAAGGCGCCAAGGTGATCTCGCTTTCGCGCTCGGCCGGCGAGAAGCAGCCGGGAATCGACCACGTCAACTGCGACGTGACGAAGGCGGACAGCGTCGCCGCCGCGGCGGCAAGCGTTGTCCGGTCGTTCGGCGCCGCGCCCGACATCGTCATCAACAACGCCGGGATTTTTCAGGTGGCCGCGCTCGGTGAGATGGACCCCGGGATGTTCGCCGACGTGGTCGGCACGAATCTGTTTGGCCCCTTTCACATCGTGAACGCGTTCCTCGGCGGGATGCTGGAGCGGAGAGGAGGCCACATAATCAGCATCGGCTCGATCGCCGATGAAGTCCCATTTCCGGAGAACGGCGCGTACTCGGCGGCGAAGTTCGGACTTCGCGGGCTGCACCAGGTCTTGCGGACCGAGCTGAAGGGGAAGGGAGTTCGCTCGACTCTCATCTCCCCCGGCAACGTGGACACGAGCCTCTGGGATCCGCATCTCGAGGACGAGAGGAATGCGTCAAAGTTTCCCGCGCGAAGCGGGATGCTCCGCCCTCAGAACATCGCCGACGCGATCATCTTCGTCCTCACGCTGCCCCACGCGGCGAACGTTGACGAGCTCCGCATCACGCCCTCCTAACGCGTGTTCATCGAGCTTGTCGAGCTGCTGCGATGCATTCGCGCGCACGACGAGAGCTGGCTGGTGGCATCCATCGGGGAGATGCGCGATCGCTCGATACGAACCGGCATCCTCGGCTGCCCGGTGTGCAGCGCGGAATATCCGATCGCCGATGGAATCGTTGATTTCACCGGCGGTGCATCACCGCGCCCCGCAAGCGCTCTAAATATCAGCGGTGAAGAACTGGCGCTTCGCGCGGGCGGTTTCCTCAACCTGGGCGGAGGGGGCGGGGTAGTCGTACTCGGCGGATCGTGGGCAGCTGCATCGCGCGATCTGACCGAGCGGGTAGACGTCCGGGTGATCGCTGTGAATGCTCCCGGCGACGTTCAGGAATCGGCCGCGGTGGGACTCGTGCGAGCGGCCGATGTCATCCCTCTCGCCAGCGGATCGTGCGCTGGAGTTGCGCTCGATTCTTCATTCAGCGCGGCGGCGGTGGCTGCCGCCGAGCGAGTAGTGCGCGCGGGAGGACGGATCGTGGGCGCCGCCGAAGTGGAGAGACCGGCGGGGCTGACGCTTCTTGCTGAAGACGAATCCTGGTGGGTCGCGGAGAAGCCCCCCGCGATCACGACTCTTCGTAGAGGGAATCGATAAGCGGCTTGTATTGCTTGTCGATGACACGCCGCTTCACCTTTTGCGTCGGCGTCAGCTCTCCCCGCTCGAGGCTGAAATCGTGCTCGAGTAGGCCGACCTTCTTGGGTATTTCGTAGTGGGCGGCGCCTTCGAGCCGGGAGAAAACTTCTTTCTCCATCTTCTTCTGGATCGTCTGCATTTTCAGCAGCTGGGCGCGGTCGGTCCAGATGATGTTGTTGCGCATCGCCCACTTCTCGAGCTGGTCGAAGTTCGGGACGACGAGAATCGCCGGAAACTTTCGCTTGTCGCCGATCATCACCGCCTGGGCGACGTACTTGCTCGTTTTGACTTTGTTCTCCATCGGCTGGGGCGCGATGTTCTTCCCGCCAGCGGTGACGATGATATCCTTCTTTCTGTCGGTGATGGAGAGGTATCCGTCGTTCAGCTCGCCGATGTCGCCGGTGTGAAACCAGCCATCGGGGTCGATCGCCTCACGCGTCGCATCCGGCTTGTTGAAGTAGCCCTTCATCACCTGCGGGCCGCGGGTGAGAATCTCTCCGTCGGGGGCGATCATCACTTCGGTTCCGGCGATCGGCTTGCCGACTGTCCCGATGCGAAACGCCTCCGGAGTGTTCACGGTGATCACAGGCGAGGTCTCGGTCAGGCCATAGCCTTCGAGAATGACGAGGCCGGCGGCGTAGAAGAACTTGTTGATGTCTGGCGATAGCGGCGCCCCGCCGGACACGAAATAGCGGAGCCGTCCGCCGGTGCGCGCCTTGAGCTTCGAGAACACGAGCTTCTGCGCCAGAGCGTACTTCCGTGAGAGGAGTCTGCCGGGCTCGCGTCCGGCGAGCTTTTCGTCCGCCCATTTGTCGGCGACGCCTTTCGCCCAGAAGAAAATCTTTTTCTTTACGGCGCTGCCGGAAAGAGCTGTCTCGAGAATTCGCGCGTACATCTTTTCGTAGAGACGGGGAACCGAGAGAACGATCGTCGGCTTCACCTCCGCCATGTTGACGGGAACCGTGTCGATCGATTCGGCGTAGGCGATAGACGTTCCGGTCGTGATCATCATATAGTGACCGCCCATCCGCTCGAAAATGTGCGAGAGAGGGAGGAAGCTAAGCGAAACGTCCTTGCCGTCGAACGGGATCTTGTCGCGCACGGACATCACATTCGAGAAGATGTTGTCGTGCGTGAGCATCACGCCCTTCGGCTCGCCGGTCGTGCCCGACGTGTAGATGATGGTTGCGATATCGCCGGGCGCTACGGCGAGAGCGCGCTCTTTATGCGCGGAAATCGCCGCGGGCGATTCATCTCCGGCGCCGCTGAGCTCGAGCTGGTCGAGCGTCATCTCGGCGAGCCCGGGAAGCTGATCGAAGCTGATCACGAAACGCAGCGCGGGGAGCGATGCCGCCGCGCTCTTCCGCAGCTCGGAGATTTTCTCCGCCTGCTCGCGGTTGGAGACGCAGATCCCGATCGCGCCCGAATCCTTGAGGATGTATCCGATCTGGTCGGCGGGCAGAGTCGGATAGATCGGAACGTCGGCGAGTCCGGCCGTCAGGCAGG
>JALYYD010000169.1 GCA_030946775.1 Gemmatimonadota bacterium | reverse complement strand
AAGAGACGTTCCCTGTAGGTATGCACCGTTCCTTCGTCGATGCCAAGTCGCTGAGAAATGGTGGCAACATGCTCGTCTGAAAACATGCAGCGAAGGATGTCGCGCTCCCGTGCCGACAATTGCAATGCATCTACGAGCGCGGTCCACTGAGGCCCGGTTAGCAACTCCGGGACCGTCCGTCGATCGACTCTCGGTCCCTGTCTCGATTTCGCGTCCATCAGATACATTCCTGGATTAGCTGCCGCACTTACGCGCGTAAAAAGAATCAGCGTCCAATAGGCCAATCTATGAAGTCCCCGAAAAGACAAAATGCGCCTTTCGTATCGAGAAAGTGCGCATTTCATATCGTAGGGCGCTGAATCAAGGCTCAAGTTTCCGGCACTTTCAGCTGCCTATGATCGAATCCCATCTCCGGAACTCGGTCACACCACATTGGAGTTCCGCATCAGTTAGGCAACTGGATTCAAGAAAGTCGCATACGGCGGGTCCCCGCTGCGGAGAGCGTCTTTTCTTTTCGTCGACTAGGCGGCTACGGTTGGGCGCGCGCTCGCTTCCGTCGCAAGCGCGGTAAGAACCCTCGGCCCGTCGCGCGTGATCGCGACGGTATGCTCGAAGTGCGCCGACCGGGATGCGTCGGCGCTGACGACGGTCCAGCGGTCCGGCATCGTGCGCGTCGCCGCTTTCCCGACATTCACCATCGGCTCGATCGCGATCGTGAGTCCTGGCGTGAGACGCACGCCGCGCTTCGGCTTGCCGTAATTCGGAACCTGCGGCTCCTCGTGAAATGCAACGCCGATTCCGTGGCCAACGAGCTCGCGCACTACGCTGAACCCCGCCGCCTCGACGACGGATTGCACCGCCGCCCCGATGTCGCCGATGTGATTGTCCACCGTCGCCGCCGCAATCCCCGCCGCCAGCGCCGCGCGCGTCACGTCGAGAAGCTTCTGCGAGACCTCGTCGATTCTCCCGACCGCGACAGTCGTAGCCGAGTCAGTGTAATAGCCGTCGAGCCGCACGCCGATGTCGATCGAGACGAGATCTCCTTCCTTGACGACTCTCTTCTTCGACGGAATGCCGTGCACGATTTCGTGGTTGATCGAGGTGCACACGCTGGCGGGAAAGTTGTACAGTCCCTTGAACGCTGGAATCGCTCCCTTGCCGCGGATGAACTTTTCGGCGATGTCATCCATATCCGCGGTGGACATCCCCGGCTTCACGCTCTGCTCCACGTGACGCACGGTCTCTGCGAGCACCTGCCCTCCGCGCGCCATCAGGTCGATCTCGCGCTCCGACTTGAGCTGAATCACGCGCCGAGCGCCTTCACTGCGCGCGCAGTCACCTCGTCCACAGCTCCGGTTGCGTCGATCTTGAGAACCTTCATTCCCGAGCCCTCGTACCAGCCGATCACCGGCGCCGTCTGCTGGCGATACACCACGAGCCTGTTCCGAACCGCTTCCGGCTCGTCGTCTTTACGCCGTACGAGCTTTCCGCCGCACTTGTTGCAGGCGTCGCCCGGCTCCTTTCCCATATGAGGCGTCTGGCAGTCTTGGCAGACGGTGCGGCCGCTCAGCCGCGCGACGAGCTCATCATCGTTCACGTCGAACAGGAGAACGTAGTCCACCTTTCTTCCGACTTCGGCGAGCGTTTTGGCTAGCCCTTCGGCCTGCGGAACGGTGCGCACAGCACCGTCGAGAATTGCACCCTTGGCAGTGGACGGCGACGTCATCACGTCCTGTAGAATTCCGAGGATCACGGAATCGGGGACGAGATCTCCGCGATCCATATAGCTCTTCGCTTCGAGGCCGCGCCTCGTTCCTTCCTTGATGGCGGCCCGCAGCACGTCGCCGGTGGCGATCTTGGGGATGCCCAGCCGGGCAGCGAGCAAATCTCCCTGAGTGCCCTTTCCCGCGCCGGGTGGACCTAGGAGGACGATGATCATAGGACGACGACTAACGAGTAATGAGCAACCGGTAAATGGATTCGCGCGCCATTTACCAGCTGCTGGTTACTCGTTGTCGCTAGTACGCTCCGCCGGTCTGGCGGCCGCGGAATCTCACGCGTCCCTTCTTCATGAAGCCGTCGTACTTCCGCAGCAGCAGGTGCTGGTTGACCTGCGCCATCGTATCGAGGGCGACGCCGACGACGATCAGCAGCGACGTGCCTCCGAACCGGAACGGAACGTTCACCATGTCGGCGAGCCAGACAGGCAGCAGCGCGATGAAGGTGAGGAAGATCGCGCCCGGAAAGGTGATGCGGCTGACGACGTGCTCGATGTACTCGGCCGTCTTCGCTCCCGGCTTCACGCCGGGAATGAACCCGCCCTGCTTCTTCAGATTCTCCGAAATGTCGACCGGATTGAAGATGATGGCGGTGTAGAAGTACGTGAAGAAGACGATGAGAATCGCCATCAGGACGTAGTAAGCCCAGGTGCCTGGCGCGACGAACTCGGACCATCTGGCAGCGGTCGGGTTCTGGCTGAACTGCGCCACCGCTCCGGGAACGATGATCACCGATGACGCAAAGATGATCGGCATCACGCCGGCGGAGTTCACGCGCAGCGGAATGAAGTTCTTCGCCGCCTCGCGCTGGCGTCCGCGAGCCATCGTGCGCTGCGGAATCTGAATCATCACGCGTCGCGCGGCGATCGTGATCGCGACCGTCGCGGCGACGACTCCGACCATCACCAGGCCGAGAATGATGAGCGAGAACGGGCCGACCGCCTGCGTCTTCACGAATCCGAACGTGCTGAAGATGCCGGGCCAGAATCTCTCGACGATCGAGAAGAAGATGATCAGCGACGCGCCGTTGCCGAGCCCGCGCTCAGTGATCTGCTCGCCGAGCCACATCACGAACATCGCGCCGGTGGTCAGCACGAGCACCATCTGCAGCTTGAATCCCATTCCCGGAGCCACGACCGCGCTCTCGAGACTGGATACGAACAGCGCGAATCCCCACCCCTGCACGATGGCGAGGGCGATGGTGACATAGCGCGTCCACTGATTGATTTTCTTTCTGCCTTCCTCGTCCTTCTGCATCTTCTCGACGGTCGGAATGACTACTCCGGCGATCTGCATGAAGATACTGGCCGAGATATACGGCATGATGCCGAGGGCGAAGACGGTCGCCTTGGAGAGACCGCCTCCGACGAACAGATCGTACAGCCCGAGCACGCCGCCCTTGCCCCGATTCGCGAAGAAATCGGTGAGAGCCACGACATCGACTCCCGGCGCCGTGACGTGCGCGCCAAGACGGTAAACGACGAGACACAGGAAGGTGAAGAGAATCTTGCTCTTCAGCTCCGGAGTCCGGTACATGTTCGCGATCGCAGCCGCGGGGGCGTTCTGAGCCATACTATTCCTCCACGCGGCCTCCGACCGCGACGATCTTTTCACGTGCTCCGGCGCTCATCTTCACGCCACGAACGGTTACCGCCGCGCCGACTTCGCCATTGGCGAGCAGCTTTGCGGGGCCCTTACCGCGGCGGATGAGTCCCGCCGCCGTCAGCGCCTCTTCGGTCACTTCGCTGCCCTTCGGCAGGCGGCCGAGATCATCGAGGCTCACCGCCTGATGCTCGATACGGAAGATGTTCGTGAATCCGCGCTTCGGAACGCGACGCTGAAGCGGCATCTGTCCGCCCTCGAAATGCGGCTTGCCGCCGCCCGGTCCGTGATGGCCCGCGCGCGCCTTGCTTCCCTTGTGTCCCTTGCCCGACGTCTTGCCGGTGCCCGAGCCTGGTCCACGGCCGAGACGCTTTCTGTCGCGGTGCGATCCTGGGGCCGGAACCAGATTGTGCAGGCCGACTTTTTCTGAAGCGGCGGCCTTGGTCTTCGCTGTTTTAGGCATTGCTTAGTTCTCTACCGGTGTGACTTCTACCAGGTGACGCACGCGCTTGATCTGGCCGCGCAGCGCCGGTGAATCCTGCTTGACCACTTCATCCTGATGGTGCTTGAGTCCGATCGCCTCGAGCGTCTGGCGCATCCGCCACGAGTGGCCGATGCCGCTGCGAACCTGCTTGATGCGGACTTTTCCAGTGGTGAGAGTTTCCTTGGGCGTAGTCTTCGGGCCCTTGGTGTTCCACCACACGTGAGTTCTAGGCATGAGCGGCCTCCTTTCCCTTCGCGCGTGAGCGATAACCGATGCTGCTCACTTCGAGGCCGCGCTCGCGCGCAATTTCCTCGACCGTGGTCAGCTGCTGAAGGCCGTCGAGCGCCGCCAGAACCATGTTGTGCGGGTTCGTCGAGCCGAGGCTCTTCGTGAGAATGTCGGAGATGCCTGCGCACTCCATGATGGCGCGCACTGCGCCACCGGCGATGACTCCGGCTCCAGGCGCGGCCGGCTTCATCAATACACGTCCCGCTCCGTGCTCGCCGATCACCTCGTGAGGGATCGTTCCGCCCGTCATCGGGATCTTCACCATGTTGCGGCGCGCTCCGTCGACGGCCTTGCGGACCGCTTCGGAAACTTCGTTCGCCTTACCGGTAGCGAAACCGACCTTTCCCTGCGCATCGCCAACCGCGACGAGTGCGTTGAAGGAAAAACGGCGTCCGCCCTTTACGACCTTTGCGACGCGGTTGATGGCGATGACGTTCTCGACGAGCTCGGTACCACCCTCGCCTCTGCCGCCATCACGACCGTCACGCGGCTTGCCGTCGCGACCCTTTCCGC
>JALYYD010000002.1 GCA_030946775.1 Gemmatimonadota bacterium | reverse complement strand
CTGGAGGATCACTTCCCGCTTCTCGAGCTCATTCCACGGCATGTTGTCGCGCGCGGCGCCCTGTTTGGTGCCGAACACGACCGACATCGCCTGGAGATCACCAGCGTGGGCCGCATTGAGGAACTGCTCGACTGCCATTCGCGGCGCCGCCGCCCCGGGCATTCCGCTGTTCAACACCGGAGTAGGGGTCGTGCTGCCCGGGTTGGACGGAGCGGGCGAGGCGCAGGCAGCGAACAGCGCGAGAACGGGTAAACTCTTCCAGTTTGACAATCGATTCTCCAAAAATTTGCCCTTCGAGATGGGACGCCGTAAATGCCCCTGAAGCAACAGCGATTGTACATCAATATTGATCATGTTGCGACCCTTCGTCAGGCTCGTCGAGGCGATGAGCCCGATCCCGTGAACGCCGTAGCGATTTGCGAAGCGGCGGGCGCGGACGGCATCACCGCTCATCTCCGCGAAGATCGCCGCCACATCCAGGACGACGACGTTCGCCGGCTGAAGGAGACGATCACGACCTACTTCAATCTGGAGCTTGCCTGCACCGATGAGATCGTGGACTTCGCCTGCCGGATCAAACCGGAGCAGGCGACGCTCGTCCCGGAACGGCGCGAAGAGGTCACCACTGAAGGTGGCCTCGACGTATTCTCCGATCCCGATAGGGTGCGCGGCGCGATCGCGAAGCTGTCCGCCGCCGGCATTCGCGTGAGTCTTTTCATCGACCCCGACGTCCAGGCGGTGGAGCAGTCGAAAGCGCTCGGCGCCTCTGCAGTCGAGCTCCATACCGGCGCGTACGCGCACCACGCGGAAGATCGTTCTGCAATCGAGGCTCTTCGCACAGCAGCGCAGCGCGGATCGGAGCTCGGCCTCGCCATTCACGCGGGGCACGGACTCACGGTTCGCAATGTCGCGCTGGTGGCGGCCATCCCGGAAATCGAAGAGCTCAACATCGGCCATTCCATCATCAGCCGCGCGGTTTTCGTCGGTCTCGACGCCGCCGTGCGCGAGATCCGCGCCGCGATGAACGCCGCGAGGAGCAACACGACATGAGCACTCCAAACAAACTTCTCGATTTCTTCAGTCTCGAGGCGAGCGAGTATCTCGCTCGAATCGCTGCCGCCATTTCCGGCGACAACGCCGACGTGCTCTCGCTTAAATCCGGCGCGCGCGGCCTCCGCGGTACCGCGACGATGGCGCGCTCGATTCCGATCGCGAATCTCGCCGGACGACTCGAGTCCATCGCCGCAAAGATCGCCGACGGTCACCTTGCGCTCGACCCGCCGCTGCGCCGGGTAATTGGATCCGCCGTCGAAACGCTCAATGGCCTCGTCCGCGCCGTGCGCGAATGGGCGCCAGAGCACGATGAACGCGCGCGCCGCGCTCTCGATGATCTCGACTCGTATGCGCCGGGCGAATCGGCGGCGCCGGAGGACGTCATCGTTCCCATATCCGAGCTGTTCTATTCCGACGCCGGCCCTCACGTCATCGAAGTCGCATCCAGCCCGCGCACGACTTTCGAGCAGCGCCTGCGCGAAAAGCAGACGCGGCCCGAGCCGCCGGCGGCGAACCGCGGCGCCGCGGGTGCGGGACTTCGCGGCGCCGCGCTCCGCGACGCACTCGGCAGCAGTTTGGCACGAATGCATTCGCTCGAGCGCCCCGGCGAGCCGCCTCCGCAGCAGACCGTTCCGATCCAATCGTTGCTTTATCGCGGACAGTCGGCGGTGACGAGATCGAAGGAGCTGCGCGCCCGGATACTCGCCGCTGCGACTCCGCCGTCGCGAGACGTGATCGCCGAGCTGTGCGATCTTGTCGAGCTGGCCTGCGCGGAGTGATGGGTTGAAGCCGAGCTGGCGCAGCGTCATCGGAATCATCCTCAGCGCCGCCCTGATCTACTGGACGCTGCGCGGAGTGTCCGCAGCTGACGTGTGGCGAGAGCTGTCACACGCGAATTGGTACCTGCTTACGGGCTCGGCGATCTGCGCGACACTCATTTTCCCGCTTCGCGCACGGCGGTGGAGGCCGATTCTAGATCCCGTTTCGCCCGACCTTCCATTCGCGCCGCTGTGGCGGTCCACCGCGATCGGGATGATGGTGAACAACGTCGTTCCTGCGCGTGCCGGCGAGGTCGCGCGCGCATACGCCCTGACGCGTGAAACTGGAGTTCCATTCGCAACGACGCTCGCGTCGCTCGCAGTTGACCGGCTTCTTGATTCCCTCGTGCTGCTCGGTTTCCTCGGAGTCGCTACTTTCGATCCCGTGCTGCGCCGGGGAGTGGCATCCGTGGGTGGGCCGCTTGTAGGCGTCGCCACAGGCGGCGTTTTCATTCTGCTCGTGATGATCCTCGGCGTGTTTTCCCTCGTATTCTTTCCGTCCGTACTGATTCGCCTTTTTGAGCTTTTCGCGCGGCGAATCTCACCCGCCCTCGAGGCGAAGGGCAAAATTGTAATCGAGAAGTTCATCGCCGGGCTCAGCGTCCTGCGCCGGCCCGACCGTTTCGCCGCGATCTTCGGTTGGACGACGGCGCATTGGCTACTCAACGCGATCGGCTACACGCTCGCGTTTCGCGCCTTCGGAATCACGGTTCCCTTCACCGCCGCGCTGTTCCTCCTCGGTTTCATCGCGCTCGGGGCGGCAGTGCCCTCCGCCCCCGGTTTCTTCGGCGTGTTTGAGTATATGGCCATTCAGGGCCTCGCTATTTACGGCGTCCCGAAGGACCAGGCGACCAGCTGGGCGATCGGATTTCACATCGTCTCGTTCATTCCGATTACCATCATCGGCGGCTACTACTTCACGCGTCTTGGAGTCGGCTTCTCTGAGTTTCAGAAGGGCGCCGAGGGCGGATGAGCCCCGTCGCCGCGAAGACCGTCGCGCAGGCGAAGATCAATCTCTTCCTTCGCGTGCTCGGCAAGGATGTGGACGGATTCCACTCCATTGAGACGCTTTTTCTCCGGCTCGGCCTCGGCGACGATGTCACCGTTCGCGTGAATGACCTCGGGCGCGCGATCGATTGCGAGGGACTCGACGGTGTCGCGCCTGAGGACAACCTCGCCTATCGCGCCGCCGAGGCCTATGCGGAGATCGCCGGGTGGCCACGCGGGTTTTCGATCGAGATTACGAAGCGGATCCCGGCCGGCTCCGGGCTCGGCGGCGGCAGCGCCGATGCGGCCGCTGTGCTGAGGATCCTCGAGGCGCTGGCCGACGAGCCGCTCGGAGCACAGGCGGTCCTGGATCTCTCGCGGCGGCTGGGGTCGGATGTGCCATTCCTCGCCAGCGAATCGGCGATGGCGCTGGCGTGGGGCCGGGGAGAGCGAATGCTCGCGCTCGATCCCCTGCCAAAGAAGCCTGTATTGATCGCGATTCCCGAGTTTGCCGTCTCTACCGCGGATGCCTATGCGGCTCTCGACCGGGCGGGGTCTATTGCCTCGGCGTCGCACATCCTGTGGGTGGCGGAGCTCACTTCGTGGCAGTCGGTGGCGGCGTCTTCGCAGAACGATTTCGAGGCCGTCGTGGGCGCGCAGCACCCCGAGATTCCGCGGCTCATATCGACGTTCAAGCTCGCCGGAGCGCAAATTTCCCGGATGACGGGAACTGGGTCGGCGGTGTTCTCGGTTTTCGACGATACGCCGCAGGCGCTCCCGATGATGAATTCGAAGGTGAATCTTCTCACAACTCTCACGGCCGCGAGCGTTGTCCCGGTAACCGTTCTGGACTAGTTTTCGAGTCTGTTGCCCCCTCGTCCAATGGCAGGACATCGGTCTTTGGATCCGAGAATGGTGGTTCGAATCCACCGGGGGCAATTGATTCGGGCTCCTTCGCCGCTTAACTTTTGAGGCTGCGGTAAATGGACGGACTGTCGGTTCCGGCACACGGTTTCAAGCTGCTCTGCGGTCCGGCGAACCCGGATCTCTGCGCTGAAATCGCGACGTATCTGGATGTTCCGTTCTGCAAGTCCACGGTAACGCGCTTCGCGGACGGCGAGATTTTCGTGAGGATCGACGAAAACGTCAGAGGAAACGATGTTTTCATCATCCAACCGACCAATCCTCCGGCCGACAACATCATGGAGCTTCTGCTCCTGATCGACGCGGCGCGGCGGGCCTCGGCGGCTCGCATCACCTGCGTGATGCCCTACTACGGCTATTCGCGTCAGGACCGTAAGGACCAGCCGCGTGTTGCAATCGGCGCCAAGCTGCTCGCGAACATGATCGTGACGGCGGGCGCCAATCGAGTGGTCGGCGTGGATTTTCACCAGCATCAGCTGCAGGGGTTTTTCGACGTTCCGGTCGATCACCTCTACGCGGCGCCGGTGTTCGTCTCGCACTACCGCAAGAAGCAGCTGCATGACCCGGTCGTCGTCGCTCCTGACGTCGGCTCGGCGAAGATGGCGAGGGGATTCGCGAAAAGGCTCAACGCGTCGCTGGCGATCATCGACAAGCGGCGGCCGAAGGCGAATGTGTCTGAAGTGGTGAACGTCGTCGGTGAAGTCGAAGGCAAGGATTGTCTCCTCGCCGACGACATGATCGACACCGCCGGAACGGTTTCGGAGGCGGCGAAGGCGTTGAAGGATCTGGGAGCGCGTGACGTGTACGTTTGCGCCACGCACGCCCTGTTGTCGGGACCGGCGGTCGAGCGCCTGATGAATGCGCCGATCAAGGAAGTGACGGTGACGGATACCATCGCCATCGCGCCGGAAAGGAGGTTCCCGACTCTGTGTGTGTTGTCGGTTGGAGAATTGCTGTCGAAGGCGATCAGGTACATCCACAGTGAACAATCCGTCAGCTCACTGTTTGAATAGACTGCGACGAATGACTGCTGGCGAGTGAAGGGCTTGAAGTAGTGCGTGGCACCTCGAATTAACTACGAAAAAGGATTGATGTATGGCAACGGTAAAACTGAATGCGGCGATGCGCTCCGAGTCCGGAAAAGGCGCCGCCAGAACGCTTCGCAGCAAGGGACAGGTCCCGGCGATCATCTACGGCCACAAGCGTGAGCCGCAGGCGCTGGCGATCAACAGCCGCGATCTCGACAAGCTTCTCAGCACCATCTCGGCTGAAAGCACCGTCATCGAGCTCAATCTCGACGGCACGATGTCTCGCACGCTCATCCGCGAGATTCAGCGCCACCCGTTCAAGCGCGAGATCCTGCACGTTGATTTCCAGGAGCTGGTGGCCGGCGAGAAGGTTATCGTCAGCATTCCAATCGTCCTTCAGGGCGTTCCCGACGGCGTTCGCCTCGGCGGCGGAATTCTCGATCAGACGATGCGCGAGCTCGAGATCAAGGTTGATCCGGCCGACATCCCGAACCACATCGAAGCCGACGTGGCTCCGCTGCAAATCGGTGCTTCGCTGCACGTGCGCGACCTGAAAATCCCTGCCGGCGTCGAAGTGATGGACGATATGGACGCATCGGTTTGCGTCGTCGCCGCGCCGAGAGCCGCCATCGAAGCAGCCGCTGCCACCGAGGGCGCTGATACCTCCGCCGAACCGGAAGTGATCGGCAAGGTCAAGGAAGAGGGTGAGGCCGAAGCAGAAGGCGACAAGAAGGGCGACAAGAAGTAACGCCCTCGCCCAGCGATGAAGGTCATCGTTGGACTTGGGAATATCGACGAAATGAAAGTCGTAATGGGCCTGGGCAATCCGGGCCGCGAGTACGCGGCGACGCGTCACAACGTCGGCTGGTGGTTGATTGACCACCTCGCCGACGTTTGGCGTTTTGACGGGTGGAGAAAGGACGGCGACTCGCAGGTGTCCGTCGGAAATGTCGGAGGCGCGAGGGTGAAGCTCATGAAGCCGCAGACTTTTATGAATCTGAGCGGCAGCGCGCTGCGTCCATTTCTACGCAATCCGTTCTTCAGCGCCGCGAAGGATCTCCTCGTCGTCTCGGATGAAGTGCAGATCCCCGTCGGAAGATTCCGCCTCCGCTCGCGCGGGAGCGCCGGCGGACACAACGGCCTCAAGAACGTCGAGCAGGCGATTGGAAATCAGGACTATTCGCGCCTGCGCATCGGCGTCGGCCCGAGCGAGGAGAGGCGCGGCGT
>JALYYD010000313.1 GCA_030946775.1 Gemmatimonadota bacterium | reverse complement strand
ATATCACGCTGAACATCAAGCCGATCTGCTGCGGCTGGATAGCCGTCCCCAGCCACATCCCCAGCGACGAGAACGCCACTCCCCCCAACAGTGTGATCAGCATCACCGTCCCGATGTGCGCGAACGTCAGATTCGGGATCGGCCCCATTATCAGCCGCGCCAGCGGCAGCACGAACAGCGCGGCGATGAATCCCTGCAGCACGCCGGCGATGATTTTCTCCGCCGCCACCAATGACGTCGGCACCGGCGCCAATAACCGATCCTCGATCTCCTTCGTCCACCCGAAATCCTGCACCATCGGCAGCGCCACCGATTGGATAGCCGAGAAGGTGAGCGAGATCGCCAGCACGCCCGGAAGGAGCGCCGTCGAGTAGCCCACTTTCATAAATCCCATCTTCGGCAGCAGGTACCCGAAGACGATGATGAACATCAGCGGCTGCAGCGTCGTGCGCAGCAGAAAAAACGGCAGCTCCCGCCGCGCGACGCGGATGTCCCGTCGCAGCAGCGCGAGAAAGATGCTCGCCGTGCTCACCGGCGCCTTCGATGTCATCGCAATCGCCGTCACGAGAGCTTCCTCCCCGTCAGTGATATGAACAGTGTCTCTAAACTCGGCGGCGAAAGATGAATGTCCTTCACGCCGCGCCCGCTCTGCTCCGCCGCTTCTATCATCGCCGGCAGAAGCCGCCCGCCGCTGTCGCTGTACGCCTTGAGTATCGGCCCCTCCGCCTCGACGCGCGCCAATCCGGTGATGGCTTGCACTTTCTCCACCGCGCCGCTCGCATCACCGTCGAGCACCAGCTCGAGCAGCGTTCCACCGGGCGCTTCCGCCTTGAGCGCGCGCGGTGTGTCGAGCGCCAGCAGCTTTCCGCGGTCCACGATCCCGAGGCGGTCGCACAGCTTGTCCGCTTCGTCCATATAGTGCGTCGTCATCACGATCGTCCGCCCCTGCGCGTGCAGGTCGCGCAGAATTTCCCACAAGCCGAGCCGCGCCTGCGGATCGAGACCGACCGTCGGCTCGTCGAGGAAGATCACGTCCGGCTCGTGCATCAGTGCGCGCACGATCATCAAACGCTGCTGCTGCCCGCCCGACAGCTCATTCATCTTCGCATTCATCTTCTCGGTGAGGCCGAGCTTCTCCAGCAGCTCGTGCGCGCGCTTCGTCGCCGGCGCGAGCGGGATGCCGAAGTACGCGGCGTGGAACTGGAGATTCTCGATCACGTTGAGCGAGCGGTCGGCGTTCGGCTGCTGCGGCACGACTCCGATCCGCTGCCGCACCGACACCGCCTGCGTCCCGACGTCGGAGCTCGCCACCGTCGCCTTACCCGACGTGGGGAGGATCCGAGTGGTGAGTATACCTATAGTAGTGGACTTCCCCGCGCCGTTCGGACCGAGGAGACCGAAGAACTCGCCCTGACGAATGTCGAGGTCGAGCGACTCGAGGGCGATGACGTCCCGCGCGCTCGGCATCGGCATCCCGCCCGTTCCACCCGGCATGAAGGAGCCGCCGGGTGACCCGACGTTACGGAGCTTCTTTCCGCCGGTGGCCTTGTAAACCTTCCGCAGCGCGCGGATCTCGATCGCGTTGATGTCAGATGTCATCGTGCTTTTTTGGGATTGTCGTGCCGCGGGAGCTTACCTCGTCCAGATGAATACGGCTCCGCACGCTGAATTTGCTGCGGGAAGCGTCGGCGGGACAGTCGCCGGACCGGAATAAACCTCGATCGCCACCACCCGCTCCGGCGGAACGATGTCCGCCACCGACCGCGCCACCGCCGTCGTACCCACGGGCGCCGGTCCTCTTCCCACTCTGCCGGCGTTCTGGTCGCCGATGAACCCGTCCGGTCCGCCGCCGGTACCGCCGCCCACCTGCACGTTGTCGAGATACACCGGCAGCCCGTTCGAGCAGCCGTTCGACAGCACCGTTACCATCCCTCGGCTGCTGAACACTTCACCATTCTCCGCGACTTTCACTCCCGGTACGAATTTCAAGATGTCGGAGACGCGATGCGGGTTCTGTTTCTTGATGTCGGCCGCGGTGATGTAAGTCCCCTGCGCGCCGGAATGCATGCGCTCGAGAAAAGCGCGCGGCACTCCGCGCATCAGCAGGTCCGCCTTCACCAGCACCGACGCCAGCACATTCGCGGCGGGGCGCATCACAACATCGGCGTATGTCGTCTCGCCGGAGTCCACTTCGATGCTCGCGACGAGCGGGCTGAATCCTACTCGACGCGCCTGAAAAACGTGTGCTCCCGCCGGAATGGAATCGAGATGATAAAGTCCGTTTCGGCTGGTGCGCGTCTTACGATGGGCGTCAACCACCTCGACCTCTACGTCAGCCATCACTTCGCCGCGCTCGTTCGTCGCCTTGCCGAAAACCCTTCCCTCCGGCTGTTGCTGCTGGGCGGTTATAGCACGCGGCGACCCGATCACGAGGATCAACGCCGCCGCCAATGTCATCCAGGAATGTCTTTCAACGGTGCTTTCCATTCCACCTCCGCCAACCTGACGCGCGAATCTATCCCCATTCACTCGTCATCAGTCACTCGTCGCAGCTCCCGTCACCCGCTTACTAGTTACTCGTTGTTGTTCTAGGCTCCAATCGGATGCCACGTCGTCTTGAACTCGATGAAGTCGCGAATCTCGTACGCGCCCTGTGATTTGTCCGCCATCCAGTCAACATCGCCGCCACTGACCTTCGCACGCACGCGCTTGATCGAATCCGCCGCGCCGATCTGCAGCTCCTTCTTCTCCGCCTGGTTCACCACCGCGCTGATTCCGCGGATGTGCGTGTGCGTCGCGAACGTCGGCAGCATCTCTTTTCTGAATCCGGTGAGGAGATTCACCACGCCGCCCGGCAGATCGCTCGTCGCCAGCATCTCGCCGAGGACGATCGCGGGGTACGGATATTTCTCCGACGCCAGCGCGGCGCAGCTGTTGCCGCTCACGATCACCGGCGCGATCTGGCTCAGCAAGCCAAGCAGCGGCGCTTCGTCACCGGCGATGATTCCAACAATCCCCATCGGCTCGGCTACCGTAAAATTGAAAAACGGCCCGGCGACCGGATTGGTGTTGCCGAGCACCTGCTCGTATTTGTCGGCCCACCCGGCATAGTAGATGAGACGGTCCACGCTGGCAGAGACTTCCTTCGCCGCCTGCGCTTTCGTCGCCGCGCCGGAGATCACGATCGCATCCGTCATCTCGCCGCTGCGCGCCTCGAGCATCTCGCCCAGGCGATAGAGAATCTGCCCGCGGTTGTAGGGAGTGCGCTTCGCCCAATCCGCGCCCGCCTTCGCCGCGGCTTCGACTGCGTTGCGGAGATCCTTTCGCGTGCACTGCGGAATATTGCCGAGCAATGCGCCTGACCCGTTCTTCGCTCCGCCTTCGCGGATGGGAAAAACGCGGCCGCTCTCGGAGCGGATGAACTGTCCGCCGACGTAAACTTTCGGCGTCTTCGTTACAGGGAGACGTGTCGGCATCAGGCGATCTTCCCGTAGTCCATAAGACCCTGGCGTCCGCCTTCGCGCCCGAATCCGGATTCCTTGTAGCCGCCGAACGGCGACGATGGATCGAACTTGTTGAATGTGTTCGCCCAGACGACGCCCGCCTTGAGCAGCGTGCTCATCTTCAGAATGCGCGAGCCCTTGTCGGTCCACACGCCGGCCGACAAACCGAACGCTGTGTTGTTCGCCTTCTCCACCGCTTCCTCGAGGGTGCGGAAAGTGAGAATGCTGAGCACCGGTCCGAAGATTTCTTCCTTCGCGATGCGGTGGCTCTGCGTCACGCCGGTGAAGATCGTCGGCTTGAAGTAGAAGCCGACTTCGGGGAGATCGCACTTCGACTGGTACATCGTCGCGCCGCCGACGGTCCCGGAATCAACGAGCTCGCAAATCTTGTCCAGCTGATCGCGCGAGTTGATCGCGCCGACGTCGGTGTTCTTGTCGAGCGGATTCCCCACCCGCAGCACGTCAATCCGGTTCTTCAGCTTCTCGACGAACAGCTCGGCCAGCGACTCTTGCACGAGCAGGCGGCTGCCCGCGCAGCAGACGTGGCCCTGATTGAAGAAGATTCCGTTCACGACGCCCTCGACCGCCTGATCCACCGGCGAATCGTCGAACACGATGTTCGCCGCTTTTCCGCCGAGCTCGAGGGTGAGCTTCTTATCTGTGCCGGCGAGCTGACGCATAATGATCTTGCCGACGTCGGTGGATCCTGTAAACGCGATCTTCGCCGCTGTCGGATGGCCGACCAGCGCGGCGCCAGTCTCGCCGGCGCCGCAGACGAAGTTCACAACTCCCGGCGGGAGCTCCGCTTCCTGTAGAATCTCCGCCAGCTTGAGCGCGGTAAGCGATGTCGTCTCCGCCGGCTTGAGCACGACCGTGT
>JALYYD010000285.1 GCA_030946775.1 Gemmatimonadota bacterium | reverse complement strand
CGTCAGTTCGGCGCGGTACGACTGCAGGAAGGCGCTCTCGCGCGCGGCGGCGCCGGTCGGCGAAACGTCGGTCGGACGCCCGTTCAGGTCCTTGACGACGCGCAGCGGCGCCAGTCGCGCGCTCCCTCTCGTTGAGAGCACCTCGAACCACCACCGCTCTTCCTGGCCGATGTATGACCACGAGACGTCGAAGCTGAAGCTGATTCCTCCAGCGCATTCGAGATGCACCAGCATCGAATCTTCAACGCTTCCCTTCCCGCGCGCGCGATCCATGTGCGCAGAAACGCGAACAGGGTCGGGAAAATCCGTCAGCCATAGTGCGAGATCGAGCAGCGGATAACCGTGCTCGAAAAATGCACCACCGCCTGCCTCGGCCTGGCGCCGGCGCCACCCCGTTGATGTGTTGCTGATCTGGTATTGCCCGGAGCGAACTCCGATGAGCCGGCCGAGCTCCCCGCCCTGCAGGAACCGGTACATCTGCTGAACGTCGCTGCGAAAACGGTGGTTGTTGCCAACAACGACCTTGCGTCCTGCCAGCTTCGCCGCGCCGAGAATCCGTTCGACTCCACGCGACGTGAGTGAGAGCGGACGCTCGCACAGCACGTCCACCCTGGACTTCAGCGCGCGGAGAACGTGCGGCTCGTGAAGATGGTTCGGTGTCGCGACGACAACCGCGTCAACCTGATCGAGCTCGAGCAGCTCCTCAATGTCAGTGAATACGTGAGGAATGCCCATCCGCTCGGCGAGAGCGCTCGCCTTCGCCTGGTCGTTGTCGGCTATGGCGACGAGACGCGCGCCCTTGATCTTCGAGAGCACGGGGAGATGGGCGAGCTGCGCGATTGCTCCCGCGCCGACGAGACCGATTCGGACGTCGTCCGTCAACGCGTCTCCCCGCGGATGATCACCGCGCTCTCCCTATCGTGGTGCCGGGATAGTACGTGCTCAGGATCGTTTGGTAGTCCTGTCCCGCCCGCGCCCGTCCGATTGCGCCCCATTGGCACATTCCGATTCCGTGGCCGTAGCCGCCGCCGCGCAGGGTAAGCCCTGACACTTCCCCGCTGGTGATCGTCGCTTCCGCAGTAAAATATGTGCTATTCAGAATCTCGCCGTTCGCCGAGCGGAGGACGAAGCGAATGTCGTTTCCGCGAAGCAGGTAGCTGCCGCGATCCGTTTCGACGCGAAGCGCGGCGACACGGTCCGATTCGGTTCTCCCCTGCTCGTAGACGCCCGTGACACGGCCAAGAGAGCCCCTCGGAGCGGACGTGTAGGCGGACAGGTATTTCTCGAGCACGGAGCGAAGTGATTCTCCAGTGAAGCTGCTCGTCCACCTGAACCGGGGTGACGAATCGCAGTAGAAGCGGTCCGTGCCCGGAATCCTGTCGCTCACCGGCTTGAGATACGGCTGGTCTGGCTCCTTGTACCACACTTCGCGCGTATATGCGGTGCTTCCGCCGCAGGTCGAGAAGTACGGCGTGTTGATCACCTTTCCCGCGTACATCACGACCATGCCATCCGTTGAGGCGACTGCCGCGTCGGATACGGGTTTCTCCGCGTCCACGCCGCCGTACACCTGATCCTGCACGGTGGACATCATGTCGTATGCACGCGTGGGAACGAGATGGAGATAGCTGTAGCTGCGCGCCGCCACTGCCTGCGCCTCCACCGCGGCGTGTTCCTCGGCTTTGCGATTCCCGATCTCGAGCGGAACGACGCCGCGCAGGTATGATTCGAGCGCGACTCGATTTACGACGAGCAATCCGCTGTCGGTCGCGCTGATGATGAGCTCGCCCCGATAGCGTTTTCCATTCCAAGTAGCGTATGAGCCGTCGCCTGTCGGGCGAATGACGACAGAACGATGCGCCGATGGTTCGCCTCCGCTTCCCTCTACGCGAACCGAGGATCCGCTCGGCCTGATGAACCACGAGTCGCCGGCGGTGCCTGCTGGGAAGGTCATTCCGCCCCCAGGTGCGTAGCCCTTCCACGCTCCGCTCGCGCCGATTCGGCCCGACTGCGCGCCGGTCGCCAGCGCGATGCGCACCACCTGATCATTGGTCGCCGCTGTTTCCCCTCGATTCGTCGCGGCGGGCATCATCGAGGCGCACGCCAGCGCGACTAGCATCACCAGGAACGAGCTGATTCTACCCACGCGCCACCTCCAACGATTCAGTGATAATCGAGAGCGCCGCATCAATTTCCGCATCGCCGTGCGCCGAGGAAACGAATCCGGCCTCGAATGCGGATGGCGCAAGATTGAGTCCTCTGTCGAGCGCGGCGTGAAAAAATCGCCTGAACAGCGCAATGTCGGATTTCCTGGCGTCATCGAGATTCCGAACCGGACCTTCCGTAAAGAAGAATCCCCACATCGAGCCGGCGTGATCGGCCGTGAATGGAACGCCGGAGCTCGTGACGATTTTGCGGAAGCCCGAGACGAGTCGCTCCGCGGCCGAGTCCATCGTCGCGTGCACGGATGGCGTAAGTGCGGAAAGCGTGGCAATGCCCGCCGCCATCGCCAGCGGATTTCCGGAGAGCGTGCCCGCCTGATAAACCGGGCCCGCGGGAGCGACCCGTTCCATTATCGCGCGCTTGCCGCCGTACACCCCGACTGGGAGACCCCCGCCGACAACTTTCCCGAGCGTCGTCAAATCGGCGGTAACTCCATACCGCTCGCGCGCTCCGCCAACCGCGATTCTGAATCCCGTCATCACTTCATCGAATATCAGCAGCGCGCCGGTTTCGTTCGCGACGTCGCGCAGCCCGTCAAGAAAACCCGGCAGAGGGGGAATGAACCCCGAGTTTCCCACCACCGGCTCGACGATGATCGCGGCAAGCGGCGTCGCGCGAGCGGCGGCGCGCACCGATTCGAGGTCGTTGAACGGAGCTGTAATCGTCAGCGCCGCGAGCACCGCCGGGACTCCGGGCGAGTCGGGAAGTCCGAGCGTCTCAACTCCCGACCCCGCCTTTACAAGGAAGGAATCGGCGTGACCGTGATAACATCCGTCAAACTTGAGAATCGCGTCCCGCGATGTGAACGCGCGCGCGAGCCGCACCGCCGACATCGTCGCTTCTGTTCCGCTGGAGACGAAACGCATCATCTCCACGTGCGGCATTCGCTCGCGAATCATCTCGCCAAGCTGAACCTCGAGCTCAGTCGGAGCTCCGAAGCTCGTGCCGTCGCGCATCGCGCGCTCGAGCGCTTCGATCACGACCGTCGGAGCGTGCCCAAGCGCGAGCGCGCCCCACGACAGCACGAAATCGATATACTCCTTCCCTTCGATGTCGGTGATCCGCGCCCCTTTCCCGCTTTTGATCACCGGCGGATCTCCTCCGACTCCGCGAAAGGCGCGCACCGGAGAATTCACGCCTCCGGGAAACAATCCCGCCGCGCGCGACATCAACTCCGCCGAGCGGGTCACCGCCCGTAGCTGCCGACTGACGCCGCGTGCAAAGGTAGGCTGCGCTCGCGGACAATTTTCCTGGCGATGGGCTTCGACTGGACGCGAATGAGCGAGGCGCTGAAGTCGTAGTCGTCCACCACCTCCCGCACGGCGACCTCGGCGAGCGTGCCCGGCGCGAGTGGCTCGTCGAGGAAGGTTACACCATCGATGTCATCCGCCTGCCATTGCAGCCTGGCGATCGAGCTGTCGTTGTCCTCGTCCACTCTGTCCACGATTGCGACCGCCGTCTTGCCGACCCGTTGCTCGTATCGCGCCGCTGTGATCCCGCGCTGCACCTCGGTGAGCCGCTCGAGGCGCTCGCGCTTGATCGTATCCGGAACATCATCCGCGAGCAGCGCCGCGCGCGTTCCTTCCTGCGGCGAATAAGTGAATACGCCGACGCGTTCGAACTGCATCTCCTCGAGGAAATCAGCCAGCTCATCGAACTGCTCTTCGCTCTCGCCCGGGAATCCGACGATGCACGTCGTTCTGATCGATACATCAGGGACCGCGGCGCGAAACCGCGAGACCTTCTCACGAATCGTCTTCTTCCGCTCGGGGCGTCGCATTCTCGTCAGCACCGCGTCCGCCGCGTGCTGCATCGGCATATCGAGATAGCGAAGCACGCGCGGCTCGTTGGCGACCACGTCCAGCAGCTCGTCGGTGATTCCCGCGGAATACAGATAAAGCATTCGCAGCCAAGGTATGTCCGTCTCCGAGAGAAGCGCCTTCAGCAGCTGCGGAAGTCCGTTGCCGTCGCGCACATCGCGTCCGTAATGGGCGAGATCCTGCGCCACGAGATTCAGCTCACGCGCTCCCTGCATCTCCAGCAGCTGCGCTTCGCGGATGACATCGCCAAGCGCGAACGACCGGTGCTTCCCTCTCATCAGCGGGATAGCACAGAATGCGCAGCCGTGGTCACAGCCTTCGCTGATCTTCAAATAGCGAACGTGCGGAAGGTCGCCGGCGTAAACGCGCACCCCCGGGTGCAGAACTGCCGCGTCGCCGGAAAGGAGTCCGCGCTCGATCAGCTCGGGAACGAGCCGGTCCGCGTCGGACGCGCCCAGAAACAGATCCACTTCGGGCAGCTCGGCGGCCAGCTCTTCGCGATGCCGTTCGACCATGCAGCCGACGGCGACGACCGCCTGGCATCTTCCCGTCTGCTTGTGGCTCGACGCGCTGACGATGGCGTCGATCGATTCGCGCTTGGCCGCGTCAATGAAGCCGCAGGTGTTGACGATGATGACGTCGGCGTCGTCCAGGTTCGTCGTCAGCTCGCCCTGATAATCTCCGAGCTCGGCGATGTAACGCTCGCTGTCAACGGTGTTCTTGTCGCAGCCGAGCGTGATGACGCCGACCTTCATCGATAGTTGCCGAACTTCAGCTCGACTCCGAAATCCTGGGAGCGCAGCAGCGCCATCGCTTCCTGAAGGTCGTCCTTGGACGCGGATGAAACTCGAACCTGCTCGCCCTGAATGGAGGCCTGAACCTTCTTCAGCTTTGCCTCCTTGATCGCGGCGGAGATCTTCTTCGCCGTCTCGCCGTCGAGCTCCATCTTCAGAGTGACGTTGCGTTTCACCGTATCGCCGCCGGCGGGTGTGATCTCCCCGATGTCGAGATTCTTCACCGAGACGCCGCGCTTGATCAGCTTTGCCTGCAGCACGTCGAAGAGCGCTTCCATCTTGAAGTCGTTCTCCGCGGTCAGCGCGAGGATGCCTTCCGTCTTCTTGAGCTCGATCGTCGCGACGGAGCCTTTGAAGTCATAGCGCTGGCTGATTTCCTTTTGCGCCTGATTGACGGCGTTGTCGACTTCCTGGAGGTCTACTCCCGTCGTGACGTCGAAAGAGCTCTGTTGTGCCATGCTCCAAATGTAACTGGGCAGCCAAAAAGAGCGGGCCGCCCGGCGGAATCAACCGAGGAACGACTCCAGGGCCCGGCGGCGGGAGTTGTGGCGGAGCTTGAGCAGCGCCTTCTCCTTGATCTGCCGGACGCGCTCGCGAGTGATGCGAAGCAGCGTTCCGATGTCCTCGAGGGTCATCGGATCTTCTCCGTCGAGCCCGAAGTAAAGGCGCAGAATCTTCGACTCCCGCTCTTTGAGGCTTGAGAGAGACTCTTCGATCGCCTCCGAGAGCGCCTTTTCAAAGGTGATCTCGTCCGGAGTCGGGTTCGTGTTGTCCGGCAAATAATCGAGCAGCCGGTTGTCTTCGCCCGGAGTCAGCGGCGCATCGAGCGAGAGATGCACCTGCGAAATCATCATCGTCTTCGCGACTTCGTCCTCGGTGATGTCCAGGCCGTCGGCGATCTCGGTGTTCGTCGGCTGCCGTCCCAGCTCCTGCAGCAGTGTGCTCGCCCGCTTGCCGATGCGGTGCAGCGTGCCGGCCCGATTCAGCGGCACGCGCACGATTCTCGACTGCTCCGCCAGCG
>JALYYD010000275.1 GCA_030946775.1 Gemmatimonadota bacterium | reverse complement strand
TACGAGCGGCCGTTCCACCGATGTGGAAGGTTCGCAGCGTGAGCTGCGTTCCCGGCTCGCCGATGGACTGCGCGGCGATGATGCCAACCGCTTCGCCCTTATCCACCATCGCCATCGTGGCGAGGTTGCGGCCGTAGCACATCTGGCAGAGACCGCGCTTCGCCTCACAGGTGAGGACGCTGCGGATCTTGACCGTCTCGAGACCGGAGTCTTCGATTGCCTTGGCCATGTCTTCGTCAATGAGCTGACCCGCTTCCACGAGCAGCGTGCGCCGGCCTGACTCGTCCGTCTCGATCGTGTCGAAGATGTCTTCGGCGGCGACCGTTCCGACGATGCGCTCGGCGAGCGGCTCGATGATGTCCTCGCCTTCCTTCAGGGCGCCGACCTCGAGACCGAGGATCGTACCGCAATCCTCTTCCGTGATCGTCACGTCCTGCGCCACGTCAACGAGACGACGCGTGAGGTAACCGGCGTCGGCCGTCTTGAGGGCGGTGTCGGCGAGTCCCTTTCTGGCGCCGTGCGTCGAGATGAAGTACTCGAGCACGGAAAGACCTTCGCGGAAGTTCGACTTGATCGGGCTTTCGATGATTTCGCCGATGCCTCCGGTGAGCTTCTTCTGCGGCTTCGCCATCAGTCCGCGCATGCCGGCGAGCTGACGGATCTGGTCGCGCGATCCGCGTGATCCGGAATCGAACATCATGAAGACAGGATTGAAGCCTTCATTCGATTCACGCATCGCGCGCACCATCGCGTCCGCGACGTCGTTGTTCGCGTGCGTCCAGGTATCGATGACTTTGTTGTAGCGCTCGCCGTTGGTGATGTTACCGGTCTGGTAAGCGCGCTGGAATCTGTTGACGCGCTCCTCGGCCTCGTTGAGAAGGGTCTCCTTCTCCTCGGGGATGTGGAGGTCCTCGATGCCGATGGAGATTCCGCCGCGCGTGGCGTAGCGGAAACCGAACTCCTTCAGGCGGTCGAGGAACGGAACCGTTCCGCGGAGTCCGCTGCGGCGATATGCCTCGAAGACGAGCTCGCCGAGCACCTTCTTCTTCATCTCCTTGTTCTGGAACGGGATCTCGACCGGGACGATCGCGTTGAACAGGACGCGACCGACGGTGGTGTCGACCCAACGCTCACCCTCAACGTCGCGGACAAAGAACTTGACGGGCGAATGGAAGGTGACGCGCTCCTGTCCGAGCGCCATCTCGACTTCGGCGACGCTCATATAGGACTTCGCGCTCTTTAGCAGCGTCTCGAACTGAGGCGGAGCCTTCGTCGCGAAGTAGCAGCCGAGCACGATGTCCTGTGACGGCTCGGCGACGGGACGACCGTCCGACGGCTTGAGAATGTTGTTCGACGACAGCATCAGCAGACGGCACTCAAGCTGCGCCTCGAACGAAAGCGGAACGTGCACCGCCATCTGGTCACCGTCGAAGTCGGCATTGAACGCCGCGCAGACGAGCGGGTGAATGCGGATGGCCTTGCCCTCGACGAGAACCGGCTCGAACGCCTGGATGCCGAGTCTGTGAAGGGTCGGCGCGCGGTTGAGCAGCACCGGATGGTCGCGGATGATCTCCTCGAGTATCTCGTACACCTCGGGCGATTCCTTCTCCACGATCTTCTTGGCGCGCTTCACCGTCTCGGCGATTCCCTTCTCGACGAGCTTATGGATGATGAACGGCTTGAAGAGCTCCAGCGCCATCGCCTTCGGCAGACCGCACTGGTGCAGCTTCAGCTCCGGTCCGACGACGATGACGGAACGCCCGGAGTAATCAACGCGCTTTCCGAGCAGGTTCTGACGGAAACGGCCCTGCTTGCCCTTCAGCATGTCGGACAGCGACTTCAGAGGACGCTTGCCGCGGCCGCGGATCGCCTTCGAGCGGCGGCCGTTGTCGAACAATGCGTCGACCGCTTCCTGAAGCATTCTCTTTTCGTTGCGGAGAATGACTTCCGGCGCGCGGTGCGAGATCAACTTCATCAGCCGGTTGTTGCGGTTGATGACGCGGCGGTAGAGATCGTTCAGATCCGACGTCGCGAAACGGCCGCCGTCGAGGGGAACGAGCGGGCGAAGATCCGGAGGAATGACCGGAACGACGTCCATGATCAGCCACTCGGCCTTGTTCCGCGTCTCGCCGGAACCGCCGGAGTTTCTGAACGCGTCCACGACCTTGAGCCGCTTCAGCATCTGCTTCTTGCGGTGCTGCGAGCCTTCGTCGACGAGTCCGGCGCGAAGCTCTTCAGCGACCTTGTCGACGTCGATGCGCTTGAGCAGCTCGCGCACGGCGGGAGCGCCGATGTCGGCGAGGAAGGCGTCGTCCTTTTCGTCCTTCGCCTTCTGCTTCAGGTAGAAATACTCTTCTTCCGACAGAAGCATGTTCGCTTCCACCGGCTTGCCCGGGCCATCGGGAATCGCCTGGTCGTCAGGAATGAAATCCTGCTCGCCGGCGTCGATGACGACGTAGTTCGAGTAGTAGATGACCTTCTCGAGATCGCGCAGCGTCAGATCGACGAGGTTCCCCATCGGACTCGGGAGAGTCTTGAAGAACCAGATGTGAGCGACGGGCACGGCGAGCTCGATGTGACCCATCCGCTCACGGCGAACGCGGCTGAGGGTTACTTCGACGCCGCAACGATCGCAGATGACGCCGCGATATCTGATGCGCTTGTATTTACCGCAATGGCACTCCCAGTCCTTTACGGGACCGAAGATGCGCTCGCAGAAGAGACCGTCCTTTTCCGGCTTGAACGACCGGTAGTTGATCGTCTCCGGCTTAAGCACTTCACCCCACGACCACCAGGTGCGGAGCCCGCTCATCTCGAGCCGCTCACGCTCCTTCGGATCCTTCGGGCCGCGCATCTCTTCGGGAGAAGCGATGCGGACCTGGATGTAATCGAACGACGAGGCGCGCGTCTCGCGCGTTCTGCGAAAATCAATCATGTATTACTCCTCGCTCCCGTTACCGTTGCGGGAGCTGTTGCCTAGACCGTAACCGCTGGTCGCGTTGGCGCCCATGTTGACGTGAATGCCGAGCGCCTTCAGCTCCTGGACGAGCACGTTGAAGGACTCGGGGATGCCCGGCTCGGGAAGGTTCTGGCCCTTCACGATTGCCTCGTACACTCTGCTGCGGCCGTTCACATCGTCGGACTTGACGGTGAGAATTTCCTGCAGGGTGTGCGCGGCGCCATAGGCTTCGAGCGCCCACACTTCCATCTCTCCGAAACGCTGGCCGCCGAACTGCGCCTTTCCGGCGAGCGGCTGCTGCGTCACGAGTGAATAAGGACCGATGCTGCGCGCGTGGATCTTGTCATCCACCAAGTGCGACAGCTTGAGCATGTAGATCTCGCCGACGGTGACCGGATTGGTGAACGTCTCACCCGTCCGTCCGTCGCGGAGACGAACCTTTCCGCCCGCCGAGATTCCGGCGAGGCGCATCAGCTCGAGCGCCGCGGCGTCAACGTCAACGTCCGACTTCTTCCCGAAGGTCGAAGCGAGCGCCGGCAGCTCCTGTGATTCGAGCAGCTGCGCCGGATCGTTGATCCGCTTCTTCTCCACCTGCGACGCGGCGGTCTTGAACTGCGACCGCTGCACCGGCTCGTACTCCTCGTCGCCGGAGGCGGTCGAGTTGAACGAGATCTGGTTGTCCGTCTCGAACGTCTCGCGGCCGACCAGCTCCTGCGCCGCCTCCGTCACGAAATCGCGAATGCGGTTGTAAACGTCACGCGTTTCAGCCGACACGCCGCGAGCGGAGAGCGAATTTATGGTCGCGTCGCCAAGCAGCTCGACACGCTCACCGTGCTGCCTGCCGGTGCTGACATCGCCGATGATGCTGCGAATGTCGGACTCGCTGATGGTGACTCCCGCGGTGCGAAGATCGAGCGCGCTCTTCAGCCACGTCACCGCGGCAAGCTTGAGCAGCAGTCCGATCTCGCGCTCGTTGGCTCCCTGGAAAACCGGAGTCTTGGCGTAGAAGCCGAGCAGACGCGCGGCCCATCCGAGATGGGTCTCGAGGATCTGTCCGACGTTCAT
>JALYYD010000160.1 GCA_030946775.1 Gemmatimonadota bacterium | reverse complement strand
ATCAGCCGCTGCACCAGCGACTGGTCCTTTGTCAGCTGGCGCGCCCTACCATCACGAATGAGATATCCGCGCGAATCGCCGATCTGGCCAAAGTGGACTTCTGAATTAACGATGAGCGCGATGGTCGCCGTCGTGCCCATTCCGTGGTGCGCGGGGAAGCCCTGCGCTTTGCCCCAGATCGATTGGTTCGCCACATCGATCGCGCCGCGCATCGCCGCAGCGATGGTCTCGGCGTCACGTTCGCCGCCCGTCCGCCACCACTTTTGCAGCTCGGTGAAAATGCAGTCGGTGGCGATGGAGCTCGCCAGCTCACCCGACGCAGCGCCGCCGACGCCGTCGGCGACGATCAGGACCGCCGGGCCTCGCTCGATCCTGAGCGAACCCGGATCCGTTGGCGTGGACTGTTCCCCGGTCTCCAGATTTCCGTAAAGATAGGAATCCTCGTTGTGCTGGCGCACCAGCCCCACGTCGGACTTCCCGCAGATGTCAACGATCAATCGATGAAATTGAGTGTAGTACGGATACAAAAATGCGAGCGGCATTCGCTCGCGTGTGCGAGAATATAGAGCCGCGGGCGCGGCAAACCAGTCCTTCGCTGTGGCCTGTTCCGCTGGTACCGCTTCTGCAACTAGTTTCTATATGATGAGCAATCTCAAAACCGCACTCGTCCTCGCCTTGGTAACGCTCGGCGGTGCTTGTTCCCGCCCGGTGACGACGACGCCGGTGCCGGTTCCAGGCCCAGCCGTGGTACCCGCGCGAGTGGTCGAGCGCGCGGCATTGCCCCCTTCCAATCCCGCCCTTCCGCCAGTGCCGGACATTCGCGGACCAGTTCGGATCAAGGTCGTTTATCCGGACTCCGGTCAGCTCATCCAGTCGCGCGATTCGAATTTCATTTTCGGATCGGTCGGAAGTGGTGATGCCGGGCTGAAGATCAACGGCATGCTGGTCCCCGTTTGGCCCAATGGCGCTTTTATGGGCTGGATTCCGGTCCCGTCGCAGCAGGCGCCATTCTATGAGCTCGTGGCAACGAACGGACTCGACACGGCGCGTCTAAGTCTTCCCGTGAAGCTCCTGCCGCCAAAGGTTCTAATTCCGCGCGACACCCTGCCGGTGGATACGACGAGGCGAGACACGACATTCGTCACCCAATACGCTCTCATCGCCCCGCCCGGTTCAGTCAGCGACACCGACCGGCTCGCCATCGGAAGACCAGCGCCGGGCAACGGACAGGAGTACAAGTGGTTCCTCTTCCCGGGAACACCGGTCAAGGTGACCGGAAGCCGCGGCGATTTCGCGCGCATCGAGCTCGACAGCGCGGCGCCGATCTGGATTCAGAAATCCGACATCGCCATTCAGCCGGCGTCGTACGTTCCGCCTGTGCGAATTGCCGGGTCGGCGGCGCGCGTCGAAGCGGCAGCCCAGTGGATTGACCTCATCGTTCCCACGAACACGCCCCCCGCATATCTCACCGAAGAAAGCAACCGCTCGATTTCCGTGCTGCTCTACGGCACGACTGCGGAGTCTGTCGTGTCCGCGCTGCCGATGTCCGTCGACAAATACGTCGCCGGCGTCAGCGTCGAGACTCTCCCCGGGCGCATCAAGTACACAGTCAATCTGAGTCGCGCGCCTTACGGATATCTGGCGATGTATCAGAATGGGGCGTTCGTGCTTCGCGTTCGCCGCCCGCCAGTAATCGCGGACGCGAACAATCCGCTGCGCGGGCTCACGATCACCGTTGATCCCGGTCATCCGCCCGCAGGCGCGACCGGCCCGACTTCACTCTATGAAGGAGAGGCGGTACTCGCCGTCGGACTGAGGCTCCGCGATCTGCTCCTGCAAAAGGGCGTGAACGTCGTGATGACTCGCACGACGATGGATCCGGTCGATTTGGGCCTCCGCCCGATCATCTCGCGCCGCGCGAACGCGAACGCGTTCATCTCGCTGCATCTCGACGCCGAGCCGGACGGTGTGAACCCGGCCACGCACGCAGCAACGGCCTGCTATTACTTCTGGCCCCACTCGCGTCCGATGGCCGAGCTCACCATCGCCATCCTCGGCCCGGCGATGAGCACACCCATCCTCGGCGCAAAATTCCAAAACCTTGCCGTGAATCGCGGGACCTGGATGCCGGCGATGCTTTGTGAGGGCGGTTTCATCATTCTTCCCGACGTCGAAGCCGCTTTGCGCACGCCGCAGTATCAGGATGCGTATGCGCGCGGGATTCTCGCGGGCATCGAGAGCTACTTCGAATCGTTAGCGCGAGCTCAGTGAAGCGGGCGGTTCTATTTTTCCTGCTCGCGTCGGCGCTTTCGACGCGGGCAGGGGCTCAGCTCGTCCCCAACGCCCGGTGGGAGACGATCCGCACCGCGCATTTCCGAATCACCTTCACCCCCGAGCTCGCGGAACAGGCGCGGCGCGCGGCGGTGAACGCCGAGCGCGCGTACGCGGGATTGGCGCGGGAGCTGGTCCCCCCGCGTGGCACGATCGATCTCGTTCTCGCTGACAACGCCGACTACGTGCAGGGCTACGCGACTCCCTTTCCGTCCAATCGCATCGTCGTTTACGCGCACCCCGCGTCCGACGAATCCTCGCTGCGCAATTATTCCGACTGGAATGAGCTGGTCGTCACTCACGAGCTGACTCACATCTTCCATCTCGACCGCGTGCGCGGGATCTGGCGCTTCGGCCAGTCGGTGTTCGGACGCAATCCGCTGCTCTTTCCGAACATCTACGACCCGTCCTGGCTCACCGAAGGGCTCGCCGTTTACTACGAGTCGCGCCTCACCGGCGTCGGCCGCCTCGAGAGCGGCGAGCACTTTATGGTTGCCCGGGCCGCGGCGCTTGGGCGCGAGCTCCCGCACCTCGACGAGCTCTCGCGCGGAACGTCGCGCTACCCCGGCGGCGAAGTCGTTTACGTGTACGGGTCTCTGCTCTTCGATTATTTGTCGCGCACGAAGAGCCCAGCCGACGTCAGGAAGTTCGTCGAAAAGTCAAGCGCGTCGCTGATTCCCATCTGGGTCAACCGAAACGCGAAGTCCGCGTTCGGGATCAGCTTCGAAAACGCGTGGAAACAGTGGCGTGATTCACTCATCACCCATCTGCCGGATCTTCCCGATCCGCCGGGATGGCGCGATCTAACCCGCACGGGCCGCACCGCATTTTTCCCGCGCTGGGTGAATGACTCACTCATCTACTACGCCGGCGCGAAGGGTAAAGAGACTCCCGCTGCCTACTCGGTCAATATCCTCGGCAGTGAAAACAATCTCGGTCGGAGAAACGGACTGAGCTCCAACACGCGAGTAGCCGACGGTTCGATTTACTTCACGCAGGGTGATCTCACCACGCCCTACGAGGAGCGGCTCGATCTCTGGATTCAGCGCGGCGGCAAGCAGTCGCGCCTCACTCGCGGCGCGAGAATCCATTCCATCGACGTGCGCCCCGACGGCGAGATCGTCGCCATTCAAAACGCACCAGCCTCCACCCGATTGGTGCGCGTGTCACGCGATGGAAAATCGATTCGCGCGATTTCCGATGGAACGCTCGACTTGCAGTGGGCCGATCCGCGCTGGTCGCCTGATGGAGCGCGTATCGCCGCCGTTCGCCTGAGCCGCGGTCAGAGCGACATAGTCATTTTCGACTCCACAGGAAGCGAGATCGCGTCGGTGGCCCCGTCGAATGCGATCACCACCGCGCCGAGCTGGTCGCCCGACGGAAAGCGCATTTACTTCTCCTCAGAGCGCACCGGGTCCGCGCAGCTCTACGTTGCAGATCTGGAGAAGAGGCCGGTCGAGATCCACCGCATTACCTCAGTCGCGACCGGAATCTTTCAGCCCGAGCCTTCACCTGACGGCCGCTTCATCGCGGCCGCTCTCTATCGCGCCGACGGTTACCATATCGGCGTTTTTCCAACGCCTGACTTCGCTTCGCTTCCGCTTGCCGACTCTGTGCGCGTCAGTCCGCGCGCTGCGTGCTCGAGCTGCATCGTCAGCGACGCGACGCTGCCCGAATCGCCGGCAACCGCTCTTGCTACAATCAAACCCTACTCGGCGCTCCCTTCGCTCCTCCCCACGTACTGGATGCCGGTTATTCAAAGCTCTTCCGACAATGGCAGCGGCTTCGGCGCCGAGACCGGCGGGTCGGACGTTATCGGGCGCCACCGGTACGATGTCGAAGTGCTGCACAACACCACGCACGGCGAGAACTCTGCGTGGGCTTATTACAGCTATGCCGGACTGGGGATGCCGATCATCGGGTTGTCGGCGTCGCAGTCGTACTCGCGTGACGCGCTGTACAATTTTTCCGGCACCACACCGAAATTTGTAGGACGACTGGTTGAGCGCGCGCAGCTCGCGTCCATCCAAACCGTGCTCGTGCGGCCGCGTGTTCGTAACTACTCTGCCATCGCACTCGGCGCCGAGTTCGAGCGAAAGGTCTATCGCACCGAGCCGGATACCTTGATCCGGCACGTCTCCCCGTATTACCGCGGCTCGATCATCGACCCCTCGGCATACATAAGTGCAGAC
>JALYYD010000231.1 GCA_030946775.1 Gemmatimonadota bacterium | reverse complement strand
CAAGACAGCCAACGATCAATTACGCCTCCGGACTGGCAGGGGGTAATACCCTCCAAATATACTGCTCGATGCGGGAGGGGAGATAGCTAATTGTTTACAGGGAGAGTCGGCAGACCAATCGGCAATGGAAACTGCAACTGCAACTGCAACTGCAACTACAACTGCAACTGCAACTGCAACTGCAACTGAGACTGAACGGGTATCTGATATCTGTGGCACAGTAGTCCGGTAGTTTCAGGTCACGACACGCTGACTTTACCGCTCAACGGAGAACGAGCGTTGGGAGATTTGAGTTTGGCTATCAGGCCGCACAGCATTTTTCGAATGTCGATTGCCTGACGGGCCAGGGCATCGAAATCAGCATTTGAGATGGCTTTGATGTCTCGCGCCATCATCAAGTGGTACTCGAGCTCCGACGTCGAGCCGGCGGCGATGCTCAGAAAGCGGCAGAACTCCCGGGCGGAACCCTTCGCGGTGCCCTCGACAATATTTGCCGGGATCGACATCGCCGCACGGAGCATCTGACTCCTGAGACCTAGCTGATCTCTCCCCCTGATGTTCGTCGCCACCCGATGCACGTTCAGTGCGAGTGCGTGCGCCTTTCGCCAAACTTGAAGTTTCTTGAAATCACTCACGCCCGTTAGCTACAACCGCGCCACAAAACTGCGGCATCCAACAATTCCGGCCGTCTCCCATTAAATGCGCGCCGAGAAGTCCGAGTGTAGTGAACTGAACCCCCTGTGCCACTATGCTACGGGTATCAGATACCCGTTCGGTCTCAGTTCGCGGTTCTCACCCTGCGGTTGTGCCCACTTTCGCTCTCCAGCTAGAACGTCACCGTGCCGGCGCCGAGAGTAACAGCCGATCCGTTTATCGTAATTACAGCTCCGACGAAATATTTCCCCGCCGGAAGATTCGGCACCGCGCCGCCGGTGATCTGCACCGACTGATTGGGATCTAAAGTCTTGGTGATGAGAATCAGTGCGCACTCCACGCCGGTTCGCGAATCGTAAACAATCGGGCCGTCCAAGCTTCCGCTGTGAAAAACGGGCATCACCACGCACCCACTGTAGTTGATCGTAAGCGGATTGGTCGAGATGTTCGTGACCGTTGCTGTCACTTTGACATTCTGCGCGGGTGGCGGGACGACGGCAGCGGTCGCATCGATGGCAAGACCGCCAAGCCCTCCGGTTATGTCTTCGCCAGCCTGACACGCGGCGAGCGCGATGCACGTTAACGCCGCAAACCTCCTGAACCGATCCATTTGCTCCCTATGTCGTGTGGTGTTCTTCACGCTATCCGGCGGCCTACCGGAAGGCAAGCCGCGATTACGCCGCTGTCGCTCTCGCGGGCGCCACGAACGCCATTCCCGCCGCCGCTATGAGCGCAAGCGTCGCGCCGAACGCGAACGCCGCCGCGGGACTCACGCGATCCCAGATGGCGCCGAATATCAGCGAAGCCGGAAGTGCGCCCAACCCGATTGAAAGATTGTACCACCCGAATGCAGTCCCACGCCGCTGCGAGGGGACGATGTCCGCGACGAGCGCCCGCTCCGTGCCCTCGGTCATCGCATAGAACAATCCATAGACCGCGAACAGCGCCCACGCCTGCCACGCGGCATTCGCCTTGGCGAAACCGAAATACACCGCCGCATACACGATCCACCCGCCGACGATGAGCGGCTTCCGTCCGACGCGATCCGACAACCCGCTCGCGTACGTTCCGACCGCCGCCTTGATCGCGTTGAACGACGCCCACAGGACCGGCGTCAGCGCCAGCGGGACGCCGAGCTGATTCGCGCGCAGCAGCAGAAACGCATCGGTCGAATTTCCGAGCGTAAACACGAGGACGACGCCGAGGTAGTACCAGAATTTCTTCGACAGCTTGGAGTCGAGAGAGACTTCCGCGGGTGCTTCATCCTTGGCGCTACCCTTCCTCGAAACATCGCGGACGGCGATGACGAGAACGATCAGCGCGATGAACGCCGGAACCGCCGCCCACCAGAACACGTTTCTCAAGGTCGCTTCCTGCGTTGGTGACAGGCGCTGCCCGGCCGTCATTGCTCCAATGCCGTGCGACCTCAAAATGAAAAACGCGATCATCGGGCCGATCACCGCGCCGGCATTGTCCGCAGCGGAGTGAAAACCGAATGCCCTGCCCCGCGCTTCCGGACTCACCGAATCCGCCAGCAGCGCGTCGCGCGGTGAGCTGCGGATTCCCTTCCCGATGCGGTCGGTGACTCGAATCGCCAGCACCTGCGTCGCGCTCTGCGCAATCGCGGTGAACGGCCGCACGAACGACGCGAGCGCATATCCCGCCACCACGAGCGCCTTCCGCCGGCTGACTTTGTCGGAGATCCACCCGCTCGCCAGTTTCAGCAGCGACGCCACCGTCTCCGCTGTCCCCTCGATCGCGCCGACGAATGTCGCGTTGGCGCCGAGCACTCCGCTGAGGAAGAGCGGGATGAGCGGGTAGATCATCTCCGTCGAGATGTCGGTGAAGAAGCTCACCGCCCCGAACGCGAGCACGTTGCGCCCGAGCTTCGGGCGCGCCGTCTTCCGCCCTTGTTCCTTCTCTTCCGCTACGATGACCGGACTTCCGAATGATCGGAGACGGTCACCTCTCCCTTCACTCCCTCGACGACCGCCTCGTCTCCAACGAGCGAATTCTTCAGCACCGATTTCCGGATCTGCGCCTTCACGCCGACTATCGAATGGCTGATCTCCGCGCCTTCAATCACGGAGCCCGCTCCGATGGAAACGTTCGGCCCGACCTTCGACGCCTTCAGCGTGACGTCGTCTTCGATGTATACCGGATCGATGATCATCGAGTCCCCCGAATCCTTCGGGCGGCGGCTGCGACCCTTCGCCAGCATCACGCCGTTCGTCTCGAGCATCGTGTCCAGCTTGCCCGCGTCGTACCACCCCTCGACGTCCACAACGCGAATCTTTGCGCCCTTGTCGATCATGTACTGAAATGCGTCCGTGAGAAAATACTCGCCCTGGTTCTTCGGCTGCTTAAGAACCCAGTCGATTCCCTCGTACAGCAGCTTCCAGTTCCTGATGTAGTACAGCCCGATGTTCGCCCGCTTCGAGATCGGCGTCTTCGGCTTTTCGACGATCTTCGTCATGTTACCATCAGCGTCCGTCACCACGACGCCGAACCGCTGGTAGTCTTCGACTTCCTTCACCCAGATGATCCCGTCGGCATCAACGGAATTCACCAGCGAAAGGTCGGCGTCGAAAATCGTGTCCACGAATATGATCAGCACCGGCTGATCAACGTACGGCTTCGCCAATGCCACGGCGCCGGCGGTGCCGTCCTGCACCTTCTGCTCGATGAAGATAGAGGGAACGGCTAGAGTCTTTCGCGCGAAATCCTCCACCTTCTCCTTCAGGTGTCCGGTGATGTACACGACCTGCTCGACATTGCCGAGCTTTCGCAGATCGTCGAGGATGTACTCCATCACCGGCTTGCCGGCGACTTTCATCATCGGCTTAGGCGTTATGTGCGTATGCGGGCGAAGGCGCGTTCCCTTACCCGCCAGTGGAATGATCACTTTCACGGCGCCGTGGTTCCTTCGCGACCATACTTGTCGCTGATTCGGACGATGTCGTCGGTTTCCGGAGTGGAAACCTCGAGCACGTCGCAGTCTGTCACGGCCAGCATCTGGTGCACCGTCCCCGGCGTGATGCGGAACGACTCGCCGACCTTGAGATGCACGTCGTCGAGGCTGTCCGCGATCTTGACGCGGTATACCAGCTCGCCGGACAAGAGATGCACCGTCTCGTCCTTCTTGTTGTGATACTGAAGCGAAAGTTCCTGGCCCGCCCTGATGTGGAGCACCTTTCCGACATATCGGTCGGAGCGCGCCCAAATCCGCTCGTGGCCCCACGGCTTGTCCACTACCACGACCTCAACCCGTCCCGATCCGGGCGAGCCGCCTGTTTCCGTTTTTTGCATCCATAAATATCCCCAATTGGCACGCAGTCGGGCAGTCGTCGGGCATGCTTTCTGCCCCCGCGCCTCATATGATCCTCTCCCCTAAGCATCTACCGCGCCTCGCCGCCACCGTCGGTCTCTTCACACGCTATGGCCTTCGCGATTTCGCGAAGCAGCAGGGACTGCTCGACATCAAAGGCGACCAGAGCCAGGACGGCGAAGGCGACGCGGATTCATCGGACGACAAGGCAAAGGCGTTCCGCGAGCGCCTCGTAGAGCTGGGACCTGCCTACATCAAGCTCGGCCAGGTCCTCTCGACCCGCCCCGACCTGCTCCCGCTCAACTACATCAAAGAGCTCGAACACCTTCAGGACGGCGTCCCCGAGATGCCATTCGAGATCGTCGAGCAGACGATCGAGGAAGAGCTGCACGCCCGCACCAGCAAGCTCTTCGCCTCCTTCGACGACAAGCCACTCGGCAGCGCCAGCCTCGGCCAGGTCCACGGCGCGGAGATGCGCGACGGGCGCAGCGTCGTGGTCAAGGTTCAGCGACCCGGACTCAAGGAACAGCTCGCCGACGACATCGAGTACTTCCGCGAGCTGGCGAAATTTCTCAGCGCGCACACCGATGCCGGCTCCAAGATCGATCTCGTCGGCGTCGTGCAGCAGGTGGAAAAAGCGCTTGTTGACGAGCTCGACTACCGCACGGAAGCAAAAAACGCGGCTCTGTTCCGCAAAGATCTAGTCGAGTTTACGCACCTGCTGCTGCCGCGCGCAATTGACGCCTATACGACGCACAAAGTGCTCACCATCGAGCGCATCCGCGGCATCAAGGTGGACGAAATTCCCGCCATCAGCCGCATCGACTACGACTTCTCGATTCTCGCCGAGGAGTTCGCGAAGGCTTATCTGCATCAGATCTGCGTCACCGGACACTTCCACGCCGACCCGCATCCGGGAAACATCTTCGTCGTCCTTCCGGGGCGCGAAAACCCGCTGACGCCCCCGGAAGTGGTGGCGATGAATCGCCGGGAGACGGAGCGCGAAGCCGTCACTCCGCTCACGAAGATGGAGAAGGAAGCACAGGCGGAGAATACCATCGCTCCCCCGAAGGAAGATCCGAAGCTCGCGATAATCGATTTCGGGATGACGGCACACATCAGCGACAAGATGAAGGACAAGGTCATCCGCCTCCTCCTGTCTATGGCCGACAAGAACGGCGATGCCGCCGCTGAAACGCTGATCGAGATGGGCGAGGCCACGGAGGATTTCAATCGTAACGCGTTCATCCGTGACGCGGCCGCGCTCATCGCCGCCAACACTGATCAGACCATCGGCGACACCTCGGCGGGACTCGTCCTCTAC
>JALYYD010000225.1 GCA_030946775.1 Gemmatimonadota bacterium | reverse complement strand
TCGCCCAAGAGGGCGGAGGGCCGGGGTTTTTCATTGCGGCGATGAACTGCTCCGCCGTGTGACGGCCGAAAAGCTTGAAGATCGCGGCGTGATGGAAATCCGGACCGAGATTGTGGAGTCGAAGCTCGACGACGCCGGCCGGAATGTCCGGAATGGGATCGAATGCGTAGTCGCGCGCGGTGAGTGTCACGACCGGGGGCACATTCGGGTTCGCCGGAACCCGTTTCGCCGAGCCAACTGCCAACATAGATATCGCCGCGACTGATACTGCCTTCAGAAGCATCATTGTTCCTCTCGTGAATTGGATTCGATCCCGGATCTTACCGTTCAACGAATTTGCAGCTTTCCCGTCCGGACGCAACAGACGCGCGATGAACCCGCCGGCCAGCCCCCTCTCTTGCAACCCCGGCCGAATCTCGCGATTACTCACTGCGACCGTTCTAGCTCACGCCACCCGTCGTTCAATTCTCAGGAGCCCATATGCGCGCAACACTTTCAGTTGCCCCTCTGATCGCGCTTCTCGCCGCCTGCCAGGCCAACGTCAACGTCAGCAGCGGGCCCACACCCGAGTATGTGACCGCACCGGGTGCATCGTCCTCGCTACCGTTCTCTCCCGTTGTCCGCGTCGGCAACATGCTCTACCTCGCCGGGCAGCTCGGCACCGATTCGAAGGGGCAGCTCGTGCCGGGAGGGATCGCCGCGGAAACTCGCCAGATAATGGAGAACATCAAGGCGCTCGTGTTCGCGAACGGGTCTTCGATGGACCGCGTCGTGAAGTGCACGGTGATGCTCGCCGACATCAATGAATGGGCGGCGATGAACGCCGTGTACGTCACTTACTTCCCGAACCACAAGCCGGCGCGCAGCGCATTCGGCACCAGCGGGCTGGCGCGGAACGGCCGCGCCGAGATCGAATGTATGGCGCTCGCCGGGTGATCAGCCGCCGCTGATCGCCGTGATGATGAGAATTGCGCTCCCGCTCGGCGCGGGAGTGTCGAGCCCGTTCAGATAACGAATGCTTTCGCCGTTGAGAAACACGTTGATGTGACGGCGAACGTTGCCCCGCTCGTCGAGCACGCTGTCCACGGCGCGAGGCGATTTTTCACGAAGGGCGGCGATCGCCTCGCCGACGGATTTGTGCGAATCATCCAGCGTAATCACCGACGGTTGACCGGCCGCCGAACACAGCGCCTTCGGCAGCTCTATCGTGATCACGCCTGCGCCGGTGCAATCATCGCCGTCTTCACGCACACCACTGAGGGAAATCCGTCGGCAATCTCCTGCCAGCTGTCGCCGTCGCTTTGCGATCCGAAAATCTTCCCGCTCCGCGTTCCAAAATAGATCCCGGCCGGGTTGGACGCGTCGGCAGTGAGCGCGTCGCGAAGGACAGTTTCGTACGCGCCGGTTTGCGGCAGTCCGTCCGTGAGCGGCTCCCAACTCTCACCGCCATTCTTCGTTCGATACACCCGGAGCTTCGCCTCGGGCGTGCACCGGAATCCATCCGACTCGAGGGGCACGATGTACACAGTCTCGGGGTCGTGCGGGTGCATCTGCATCGCGAAGCCGAAATCCGACGGAACGCCGTTCGCGACGTCCTTCCAGCCGTCGCCCCAATCGTCGCTTCGATACAATCCCCAGTGATTTTGCAGGAACAGTCTTCCCGGCTGCGAGGGATGCTGCACGATCTTGTGCACGCACTGCCCGAACTCCGGATGCTTGTCGGGCATGAACTCTGCGCGCACTCCCTTGTTGCGGGCGCGCCAAGTCTTTCCGCCGTCGTCCGTGCGGTAGACTCCGGCGGCGGAGATAGCGATCATCATCCGCTGAGGATTGTCCGGATCCAGAATGATGGTGTGCAGGCAAAGCCCGCCGGCGCCAGGCTGCCACTTCGGTTGATGCTCGTGGTACATCAGGCCGCGATCCGGCTCCCACGTGTCGCCGTTATCCGTTGACTTGAACAGCGCTGCAGGCTCGACGCCGCAATAGAGAACGTTCGGCTCCGATTTCCGTCCCGGCACGAGCTGCCAGATCTGCGCGAGCGCCCGGCCCGAGTCCTCGGGAAACTTGATCGGACGCTGTTCCGGCTCGCTCCACGTTTTACCGAAGTCGTCGCTCGAGCGGAGCGTGCTTCCGAAAAACGTGTTGTTGGCGGCGGCGAAGGTGCGATTTCTTCCCTCGCGCCCGTCGTGGAGCATCGCGTACACCGCTGTGCCGCGGAGGTGGGGCCCCTCGACCTTCCAGTTTTTGCGCCCCTTGTCGGAGCGAAGAATGAACGCGCCCTTCATCGTGCCGACGAGGAGCATCACGCCCGCGTCGCTGGTTGCCGCCGCCTTGTTGTTCGCCGCCATCAAATTCTCCGGTCCGGTTCGACCGCCAAAATGTCGCCGCGCGCAGAGAAACGGAAGCGCTTCGTTTACCTCTTTGCCCCCTGCAGCGATCGTATCGCCGCGCCGAGCGCCTGAATCTCTCTTCCGTACGTTGCCCAATCGCCGGCGCGCTGGGCGGCGATGGCGCGGTCGTAGTGATCCTGCGCGCTCCGCAGAAGCGGCGCACTCGGCGCCGACGCCCCGCCACTGACCGGCTGCTCCGGCACACCGCCTCCGACGACAGAAGCGATCGGCCCGCCGACAGCGCTCGTCGAATCCTCAGTCTTCTCCTTCGCCAGTGGCGGCGCGCCATTCCCGAACAGTGCGTTCAACCCCTCGTCCAGCGTCTCGCCCATCACCACCCGGTTTTCGTGCGCGACGACGACCCGCTTCAGCTCGGGAATGCTTCCACCCTGCGCGCGCAGATAGATCGGCTGCACGTAGATGAGCGACTCCTCGATCGGAATCACGAGCAGCTCGCCGCGAATCACCTCCGACCCCTTCTGATCCCAGAGCGTGATCTGCCGCGAGATGTCGGTGTCCTGGTTGATCCTGTTGACGATTTGCCGCGGCCCGTAAACGAGGCTCTGCTTCGGAAAGCGATAGACGGACAGCTTTCCGTAGTTGTCGCCGTCCATCCGCGCCACCATCCACGCCGCGAGGTTGTCCTTCCCCCTCGGCGTGAACGGAGTCATGTAGATGAACTCCGGGTTTTTCTCGCCGGGAAGGCGCATCACGATGTGACGCATGAACGGGTTCTCGGGACTGTTCGTATTGTCCGTCGTCGGGATCTGCCACTGATCTTCGCGGTGGTAGAAGGCGTCCGGCTCGAGCATGTGATACGTGGCGTGGAGATTTGTCTGAATGCGGAACAGATCACCCGGATATCGGATGTGGCGGCGAATGTCGGCCGGCATCTCCGACATCGGCTTGAAGATTCTTCCGAAGATGCGCTCGTAGGTAACGATCACAGGATCCGACGGATCGGTAACGAATGGCTCGACTGTGCCGTCGTACGCATCAATCACGACCTTGACGCTGTTCCTCATATAGCTCGTCCCGTCGGAGAGTTTCTGCGCGTACGGATAGTTCTCCGCCTTGGTGTACGCGTCGAGAATCCACTGCAGACGTCCGTCATCGGTTACAACCAGATACGGATCTCCGTCGAAAGTGAGAAACGGAAGCGCCGTCGCGGCGCGCGCAGCGATGTTCCTGCGATAGAGAATGCGCGCCGCGCCTTTGATGTCATCCGAGAGCAGAATCTTCAAAGAGCCGAGCTGGAAGGCGTAGAGGAGTTTACGCGCGAGCGACCCAACCGGGATTCCGCCCTTCCCTGCATATCTGCCGTAGATGTTCGTCTCGCCGGAGGGATAGTCGAACTCCTTCTGTCCGGTCCCGACAAAGACGTAGTCATTCGTCAGCTCGCCGTAGTAGAGCTGCGGCCGCGTCAGCTTCACGTTGATGCTCGATGCGGGGGGAAGATCCTTGATGAACAGGACCGGCAAGCCCTCCGACGTCACTTCGTTGACCGGCGCCATCGTCACGCCCATTCCGTGCGTGAACGTCAGCCGCTCGTTGATGAAAGTGCGGGTCGGCAGTGACGCCGAGTTCATCTCACGCGCGGCGACGTGCACCTGGCGGTATCTCCCATCTATTGTGTAGCGGTCGTCGTCAACCGACACGAAGTCGTAATACGTGCGGATCTCCTGGAGCTGCCCGAACGTCTGCTTGAGCAGATCGCGCTCCCAGAGGCGAACGTTGTCCACCGTCGCCGCGTTGTTCTTGATGTCCTCCATCGTCAGTCGCACTTCGCCGCTCAGATCCTTCTCTTCGATACCGTCGAGCCCCCACGCCTTCCGGGTCGCCACGATGTGGTCCTGCAGATATGGGCGCTCCCTGTCGAGCTCGTTCGCGGAGACGACCAGCTTCTGATAGAGTCCGGGAATCACGCCGACGAGAAGGAACGACGACGCGATGTGAAGCACCGTGCCGGCGATGGCGTACTTCGCGGCCTTCCCTCTTATCAAACCATAGATGACCATCGCCGCGGCGATGAGCGCGACCACAGCCGTAATCCGAATCCCGGGCAGCGCCACGTGCACGTCGGTGTAGCTCGCGCCTACGAGCGGACCGGTGGTCGAAAAGAGCAGATTGGAAGTATCCACAATCCACAGCCCAATCGCGCGCAGCACGAACCAGAGCACGACGAGCGCGGCAAGATGGCGCGACGCGGCCGGCGAGGCCGTCACTCGGCGAAGGCGATACTCGACCTCGCCGCGCATCGAATAGAGTATGACGGCGGCGATGAACGAGAACACGACCAGCGTGTCCACCATCGTCAGCACGTCGGAAATTGCCGGAAGCTTGAACACGTAGAACGAGATGTCCCGTCCGAATATCGGATCGCTCGCGCCGAACGACGCTCCGTGCGCCGCCTTCAGGAACTCCATCCACAGCGACGCGGTCTCGATGGCCATTACGAAGGCGAGCACGGCGGAGACCGGTCGCAGAATCTTCTTGAAAATCGCTGCAACATCCACCTGCACGCCCGTCTGCCTGTTGAGATAGAGGACGGGAAGATGAGTGCCCGAGCCCGCGGCGAGCCGCGTGTTCTCGAAGAAAAACGCGAAAGCCATTCCGCCGCCGAGGCAGAAGAGACCGATCCGCCACACCAACGAGGTGGCGAATACAGCTTCAAAACCGACCTCCTTGAACCACAGCCAATCGGTGACGAAACCGGCGAGCCAGGGAATCGCGATGAAGACGACCGCGAAGGAGGCGAGTGCAGCGAAGAGAAAGCGCTTGGCACGGCGCGGTAGACGCGGCAATTGGCCGGGCGCGGGACG
>JALYYD010000220.1 GCA_030946775.1 Gemmatimonadota bacterium | reverse complement strand
GTTCGCGAGTCAGCGGCTTTTCATTCGGATGGCGCTCGCGCATATGTTCGACATAACGCTCGTAGTCAGGCGCGCCGATGATCGTCCGGAGCGTGCGCGCCACCCGCGACACCAGCAACATCGCGCCGGCGCTCATTTTCTCGGTGCTCCCTCTGGGAGCCAACGCTCGAACAAATTGAAGATGCGGTTGTACTCGTCGGTCCACGAATCGGGGCGCACGAACGAGTGGCGCTCGACCGGGTACGAGGCCAGCCACCAATTCGTTTTCCCCAGCTCGATGAGACGCTGCTCGAGGCGGACTATGTCTATGTACTCGACGTTGTCGTCGACCATCCCGTGCAGCATCAGCAGCGGATCTTCCAGTCCCTCGGCGAAATAGATCGGTGACGACTGTCGGTAGGCGAGCGTGTCGCTCTGCGGATAGTTGAGGATGTTCGAAGTGTAGCCGTTGTTGTAGTGCGCCCAGTCGGTGACGCTGCGAATCGCCGCGCCGGCGCCGAAGTGCTTCGGCTCAGTGAACAGCGCCATCAGCGTGATGAACCCGCCGTAGCTCCCGCCGTAAATGCCGACGCGCTCGGGGTCGATGTTGTACGTGGCGTTCAGATACTTCGACGCGTCAACCTGATCCTGGAGATCGCGCCCGCCCATATGCCGGTAGATCGCGGTGCGCCAATCGCGGCCGTAGCCGTCGGAGCCGCGGTAATCGAGATCGAGCACGACGTAACCGTGGGCCGCAAGATACTGATTGAACTGGTACTCGCGCGGGTACTCGGACCAGAAGTGTCCGACGTTGTGCAGGTAGCCGGCGCCGTGAACGAAAATCACCGCCGCGCCATTCGGCTTCGCGCCCATATCGGCGGGGCGATAGATGTGCGCGGGAACCTGAATGCCATCCGAGGCCGGAATCATCACGATCTCCGGCACGATCCAGTTGAACGAGAGCCACTCCGCTGTCGGCGACATCGTAAGCTGCGCCATCTCCGCGCCAGGTTTGTTCGACAGCAGGAACAGCTCCGGCGGGCGATTAACGTAGGAATACACGTCGGCGATGAGCCGTCCGTCGGGGGATATGACTCCGCGATGCTTCCCCGGTTTGGTCGTGATCTGAGCGCGCGCACCTCCGTTGACGGACATTCGGAAAAGATTCTGATCGAAGGGCGACGGCTCGTTCGTGGTGAGATAAAATGTCTGCTGGTCGGGTGACAGCGTGACGTCCCGAACCTCCCATTTGCCTCGCGTGAGCTGCTTCGTGCCCGTCCCGTCGGCGGCGGTCGTGTAGAGGTGGCTGAATCCATCCCGCTCGGAAACGTACCAGAGCCGCTTGCCGTGATCGTACCATCCACCGCACGCGAAGCAGGGGCCGCCAACCCACGCGCTGTCCCGCAGAGTGTCGAGGACGCTGAGTTTGCCGCTCGCGCCGTCGATCGTGTAAAGGGTTTGTACTTTGTTGTCGGTGCTGTGCGAAAAGAAGGCTGCGCGTTCGCCTGACTCGTTCCAGCCGAGGAAGATTACCCCGGGAGAACCATCGGCGTCGTTTCCTGTAAGCAGCGCGGAGGAGGATGAATCTCCCGTCAGCGCCAGCCATTTCATCTGTCCGGTAGCGATGTCGAGCATTCCCACGCGCGACTTCGCCGCAGCGTCGCCGACGTTCGTCCGGCCCGGGATGTCTTCCTCATACCCGCTTCGCGTGATGAACGAAGGGATGTGGGTCCGCCGTGCGCCGTCGGCAGAAGTTGTGGTGCTCACGAGTGCAGTGCGGCCGCTCGGTGAGATGGAGAATTCGTCCACAGACTCACCGCGATTCAGATAGACCGGCTTCGTTCCGAGCGACGCGCGAAGGGCGCGGTCGGCTTTGGCAATGCTGTCGGCGCGAAGCAGGTCGCGCACCGACTGAAACAGGTCGCGCTGCTCCTTTGCCAGGGATCCACGCTGACCGACGTACGTCGCCGCCGAATCCACCGGCGCCGGCCCGGTGCGGATGTCAGTCAGCTGGCGGAGAAATCCGTTCGAGAGATCGATCGAGTAGATGTTGTCGTCGCGCGTGAAGTAGAGCGCGCGGTCTCCGACACCGAACTGCGGGTTCCGCTCGGCAGCAGCGGTCTGAGTCAATCTTCGTGCGGTGCCGGTCGCGAGATCCGTCACGTAAATGTCGCCGCCGTAGCTCGCCGCGAAAAAGCGCTGGTCGTGCGACTGGCCGGCGAGAAAGAACGTCGCGCCCGTGGAATCCTGCTGAGGAATCGAAACGCGCTCCGGCTTCGATCCCGGAATTGCGCGCACGCGAAAGAGCGTCGGCTGGTCGCGGAATGAATGTCCTGGCTCGAGCCACGTGAAGTAGATCCACTTGCTGTCGGCGCTCCATCGCACATTCTCCGGCGGGCGTCCGTACAGCTCCGGGCCGCGCATCATGTTCTTGATTGAGAAGTCGAACGCGGTTGGCTGCTGTGCCACGAGCGGGGCTGCGATGAGGGCAATTGCGAGGAGTGCTTTTGTCATTGTTCTGTTGGATGAGTCAATGCTAGCCGGCGCTCACGGCGTCGAGGACATCGCCGGGCGGGTTGAGGAAAGGTACTTCCGATGACACTGCGGCTTTGCGGCCGCTGAGGATCCGCACCCACTCGCGCGCGGACTCGAGCAGGATGATCACGACGCATACCATAAAGAATCCGGCGACCGCCGCGTCGAGACGGTCGTTGAATATCATTCTCCGCACATCACCCGCAGACTGCGCGGCGGCGGGCAGCGCTCCCGACGCAAGAGCGCCTTCGAGCGTTCGCGCGTGCGAAAGAAATCCCAGCTTTGGGTTATCCGAGAAAATCTTCATCCATCCGGCGGTAAGAGTCACAATCGTTAGCCACGCCAGAGGAAGCGTCGTGACCCACGCGTACCGCGCCTTCCCCATCTTGATGATTATCGTCGTGCCGACGCAGAGCGCGACCGCGGCCAGGAGCTGATTCGAGATGCCGAACAGCGGCCAGAGCGAATTGATTCCGCCGAGCGGGTCGGTGACTCCTTGATAGAGAAAGTATCCCCACATCCCCACGACGATCGCACTGGCACCTGCGGTCGCGGGATACCACGACACTCTGCCGAACGGCTCCCACACGTGCTTGCCGAGATCCTGAAGCATGAAGCGTCCGACCCTCGTGCCGGCGTCGAGGGTGGTGAGGATGAACAGCGCTTCGAACATGATCGCGAAATGATACCAGATCGCCATCGCCGCCGGTCCGCCGAGCACTCCAGAAAAGAGATGTGCCATTCCCACGGCGAGGCTTGGCGCGCCGCCTGTGCGGGAAAGAAGTGACTTTTCCCCCACCTGATGCGCGAGCGTCACGAGCTCCGCCGGATTCACGACGAACCCCCATCCGCGAATCGCCGCCGCCGCGGATTCAGCGGTCACGCCCAGCGCGGACGCCGGCGCATTGATGGCAAAATAAATTCCCGGCGTCAGCACGCACGCGGCGATGAGCGCCATTATCGCGACGAGCGATTCCGTCAGCATCGCGCCGTAGCCGATGAAACGTGCGTCCGTCTCCTTCTCCAGCAGCTTCGGTGTCGTGCCGCTAGCGATAAGTGCGTGGAATCCCGAGATCGCGCCGCAGGCAATCGTGATGAACGCGAATGGGAAAACTTTCCCCGCGAATACCGGACCGGTGCCGTCGGTGAACCTCGTCAGCGCCGGCATCTGGAGCGGCGGCAGCACGATGATGATTCCCACCGCGAGCGCGGCTACGACGCCGATCTTCACGAACGCGGAGAGATAATCCCGCGGCGCGAGAAGGAGCCAGACCGGAAGCACCGAGGCGAGGAAGCTGTATCCCATCAACAGAAAGGCGAGCGTCGTTCCCGAGAGCGTGAACGCCGGTGCGAGCGACGGATTCTCGGCTACCATTCTGCCGACATAGAGCGCGGCGACGAGGAGCAAGAGTCCCATTGCGCTCGCCTCGAGCACGCGGTGCGGCCGTATCCATCGCAGATAAATCCCCATCAGCAGCGCGATCGGAATCGTCAGCGCGATCGTCACCGTTCCCCACGGGCTCGACTTGAGGGCGTTAACGACTACCAGCGCGAGCACCGCGAGGAGAATCACCATGATCCCCAACACCGCGACCAGCGCCGTATACCCGCCCACCGTTCCGATCTCCTCCTTCGCCATCTGGCCGAGCGATTTCCCGTCCCGCCGCACCGATGCGCAGAGGATCACCATATCCTGCACCGCGCCGCCGAGCGCCACGCCGACGATGATCCAAATCGCGCCTGGCAGAAATCCGAACTGTGCTGCGAGTGTCGGGCCGACGAGAGGGCCGGGGCCGGCGATTGCCGCGAAGTGGTGGCCGAACACGACCCATTTATTAGTTGGACAGAAATCGCGCCCGTTATTCAGGCGCTCGGCGGGGGTCGGCCGCGAGGCGTCGAGCGCGAAGATCCGTGAGGCGATGAAGCGGGAATAAAACCGATATGCGACAGCGTAAGTGCACACCGCCGCGGTCACCAGCCACGCGGCGTTGATCTGCTCGCCACGCGAGAGCGCGAGGACGGCGAACGCCGCCGCGCCGGCGAATGCAACCAGTGTCCAGATTATCGTGCTGCGAAGCTTGATCATCCGCTGTGGTTTCGGGTGCGCTGAAATTGAGGAGCGGTTAACTTTCCCGCAATCATCCAGCCCCCATCCGCATAGTGCGAACTGCCGGACTAACGATTTTTGCGGCGCTCCTCACCGGTTGCGCCTCCGCCTATTCCGCGGCGCATCCCTCGCCGGGCGCGGCGTCTGAAGTGCAGCGCCCCCTCGAACAGCTCGCCGGGCAGTCCATCGTCGTTCTTCCGACTCAATACCTCTCATTCGGCGACAGTCTCGGCTGGAGAGGCGCTATCGCGCGGCGCGCCGAGTATCTCGCCGGCCTCGACGACGAGATCGGTTTCGCGCTCGGCGAGCGTGGGCTTTCCAGAAAGTGGACCTTCGCAAATGCCATCTCCCGTGCGGCGAGGAACAACAGCACGGTGATCGCTGATCCGCACGCGCTCTCGGCGGAATCGCTTCGCGGTCACATCGAAATCGAAGAAACTTTGGTTGAGCCGCTCGGGTCACAGATCAGATCGCTGCTCGCCCTTGGGACTGGCAGGTTCGTGCTCCTTCCCGTAGAGCTGAGGACTGAGAGCGCGAATGGTACGGGCGTTGCCGTTCTCAAGCTTATGCTGATTGATGCCCGGCTGGCGAAGGTGAAGTGGATCGGAGAAGTGAAGAGCGAGCGCCTGCGGCAGTTCTCGCCGGCGCTGGCCGCGAGCGTCGCCTCGCGACTGGCCGATCTGATCGCGCCATAGATGTCGAGCGAAACGGTATCGGTATTCCACGTTTCCGATCTCCACTTCGGACGGCCGGCGGTCCCCGAGCAGATCGAGGCGATCGAGGAGATCATCCAGGCAGAGAAGTTCGATGTAGTCGCTATTTCCGGCGATCACTCCCAGCGGGCGCGGGCGGGCGAATTCCAGCGTGCCGCTGTCTTTATTCGCGACGCCGAGAAGGTGAGCAAGGTGATCACGATTCCCGGGAATCACGACGTGGCGTGGTGGCGAGCCCCGCTTGGCTTTGGGAGAAAGGCGAAGGTTTACGAGTGGTATCGCCGTTTCATCACGCCGGAGCTCGAGCCGGTGCTCAGCGTTCCCGGCGCGACCTTCGTCGGCATTAATACGTCGCACGGCGTTACGCGCCGCACGCTGACCTGGAACCTGCGCGACATTTCCATAATAGGCGACGTAAAAAAGGGCCAGCTGACAAAGGCGAAGGACGCGTTCGAAGCGGGACCGATGAGCGACGCGAGAGTGATCGTAATGCATCACAACCCGGTGCGCGGCCAGCTTTCGGGCCGGCACGGACTCAAGAACACGCAGAAGATTCTAGGCGCGTTCGCGGAGATGGGCGTTGATCTCGTTCTGTGTGGGCACGACCACCAGGAATCGGTTCATTATATCGAGCACACGAAGAAAGGGACGGTGATCTCCACCGCCGGAACCGTCTCTAACCGCTCGCGCGGCGGCCGCCCTTCGTCGGTGAACATCATTCTTATCAAGCCGGAGACGATCGAAGTCGTAACGCGCATATGGTCGCAGGGCGCGCGCACCTTCGTGAAGGGGCCGCACGAAGTGTTCAAGAGGTGATGTTCCGTTTCGATTGGGGACAGCTGGCGCTCCGCCTCGACGACGAGCCGCCAAAAAACGCCGAGGAGCTTCAGATCCGGCTTCGTGCTCTCGGGCTCGGCACTATGCACAAGGTGAAGCTGACGCGAAACCGGACCGTGGTCGTGAGCCACGGCCGCGGCGAGCTTCGCATCCATCACAGCTTTCTCACCGCTCCGGAGGAAGTTTGGCGCGCCGTGATCGCGTTCGTGCACGCGCGCACGAAAGACAAGCGCTCCGAAGCACGGCAGAAAATTCTCGCCTTTCCGATTCAGCTTCCGGACGACGCGCCCGTCAGGCGCCGGTCCCCGGACAAGACAGATCCGCGCGATGAGCCGCTCGTCGCGGAGCTCGTGCGACTGCACGGCGAGTTCAATCTCGAGCAATTCGACGGGAAGCTGGCGCGCGTCCAGATCCGTGTCTCCCGCCGGATGCGGTCGCGCCTCGGTCACTACTCCAGGGCGGATCGCTTTGGCCCCGCCGAGATCGCGATCAGCCGCAGGCACATCAGGCGTGATGGGTGGGACGAGGCGTCACATACCCTTCTCCACGAAATGGTTCATCAGTGGCAGGATGAGCAGGGGCTCGGGCTGAATCACGGCGCCCATTTCCGAGCCAAGGCGCGTGCGATCGGGATTACTCCGTCCGCTTGCCGCGCGGTCGCCTGACGCGCGCGCGAGTTTGGCCGCACGGCATCACAGCGGCTAAGTTTCCCTGATGGCAACCGATTTTTACAACATCGATTCCGCGCTTTCTGAAGAGGAGCGCGCCGTTCGCGACAGCATCCGCCAGTTCGTGGACGACAAAGTCATCCCCGTCATCGGAAAGGCGTACGTCGAGGGGAAATTCCCCAGGGAAATCATTCCGCAGATGGCGGAGCTCGGGGTGTTCGGGGCGAATTTGCCCGAAGAATACGGCTGCGCGGGGCTGAACAACGTCGCCTACGGACTGATAATGCAGGAGCTCGAGCGCGGCGATTCCGGCGTGCGCTCATTCGCCTCGGTGCAGGGCGCGCTGGTGATGTATCCGATCTATGCTTTCGGGTCGGAAGAACAGAAAAAGGAATATCTGCCGAGGATGGCGAGTGGAGACATAATCGGCTGCTTCGGCCTCACCGAGCCCGACTATGGATCGGATCCCTCGGGGATGATCACCACCGCGCGCGAGCAGGCGGACGGCAGCTGGATTCTCAACGGCGCCAAGATGTGGATCACCAACGGCTCGACAGCGCAGGTGGCAATCATTTGGGCGAAGACCGGCGGAGATAAATCTGCTTCGTCCATTCACGGGTTCATCGTCCCTACGAATGCGCCCGGTTTTACCGCCAAGGATCAGAAGGGCAAGCTCTCGCTTCGCGCGTCGGACACCAGCGAGCTGGTAATGCAGGACGTCCGGCTGCCTGCCACCGCGATTCTTCCAAAATCCGGTGGCCTCAAGAGCCCGCTGATGTGCCTCACCCAGGCGCGATACGGAATTGCCTGGGGAGCGCTCGGAGCCGCTATCGCCTGTTACGAGGAAGCAGTCGCCTACGCAAAGAATCGTGTGATGTTCAAGAAGCCGATCGCCTCGTTCCAGATTCAGCAGCAGCGGCTCGCCGAGATGCTGACCGAGATCGTCAAGGCGCAGCTCCTCGTTCTGCACCTTGGCCGCCTCAAGGACGCGGGGAATTTCACTCCGCAGCAGGTCTCGCTAGCGAAGCGGAACAACGTCAGCATTGCGACCGATATCGCCCGCGAGGCGCGGCGGCTGCTCGGGGCCAATGGAATCCTCGCCGAGTACGCTTCCATGCGGCATATGGCGAATCTGGAAAGCGTGTACACGTACGAGGGGACGCACGATATCCACACGCTTATCCTGGGTCAGGCGATAACGGGTATCAACGCGTTCGAATGATGACGTCCTGACGCTCGGCTGACGGTGCCTGTGAATAATTCACCCAGGTACCCAGCGGAGCGGAGCAGAGCAGGAGCCAAGGAAGAGGTGGATACTGAAGTGGTGGATACTAAAGAGGCTCGGAGTTTTTCCCGAGCCTCTTTTGTCGCTTGGGCCTCGCGTCTTGGCTAGTTGTTCCGAACTTTCGTCCAGAAAATGAGGACGCCGCAATATCCCGGAGACGCGCTGTAGTCGCTCGGTGCATTGAGGGACGGATAAAACTCGATTCCCCGCAGCGAAGCCGGGCTGATGCTGTTTACGTCGAAGGCCCACATCACCTTTACTCCATCCAGAAAGACCTGTGAGAAGCAGCGTCTGCCACTTTCCTCCGAGCCTGCCACTGTCGCACCAGAGGCGAGGTGGTAGAACCTGACCTGCGGAATGGTGTGAAGAACGGTCGTCATATCCCGCTCGCGAGCGTCCTGCAGCTCCGAAGCTGTAATGAACGACCCGAAGCCGTGTTTCCGTCGTCCTTCGAACGCCGAGATGTTGTCGTAGTAAAGTGACCGCGCCGTGTCTCGAGCTGTCACCTTCACCCTTGCGAGAATGATCGGACTTGCCGTGAGCTGAAACTGCTGAGCGGTGGTCTCGTCGGGCTCGAATTTCATCCGGATCACCCGCGGCGCGAATCCGAACTGCCGCACGATAACGTCGTACTCGCCCGGCTTGATGTGGTCCATCCGGAAATGCCCGGCGCTATCGGTGTAGGCGCCGAGCCGCAGCGCGGGGATTGCAACTTCAGCGTGGCCGAGGGGTGAGTCAGTGGAATCAGACCGGACCGATCCCAGCAGCACGGTCTGTGCGAGGGCGTGCGATGGGGCGGCGGAGAACACGAACGCCGCGAGCGCGAATAATGCCTTGTGATTACCGGTCACTTGCCTAAACGGTGCATGGCGGCGCTCCAGTCTGCCACTATTTCAACATTACATAGGGGTTAAGATTTTGGCTATCTTCTATGTGAATCTTTTCACAATGGAGCTGACTGCGTGAAAATCGCAGTGTGCATCAAACGCGTACCAGATATGGACGTCCGTTTCCGGATCGGCGCCGATTCCGCATCGGTGGACGAAACCGGCCTCAAGTACGACCTCAACGACTTCGATGCCTGGGCAGTCGAGGCTGGGCTGCAGCTGCGCGAAAAGGCCGGCACCGGCGAGGTCACTGTCATTTCGCTCGGACCCGACGCCGCGCAGGAGACTTTGCGCAAGGCGCTCAGCATGGGCGCCGATAAAGCCATCCACCTAAAAACCGACAAAATTCCGTTCGACAGCTCCGTGATCGCCAAGGCGCTCGCGGATGAGCTGCGGCCGGGTTCATACGATGTCGTGCTCTTTGGGAAGATGGCGCCCGATTCCTCGAACGGAGTCACAGGTCCGATCGCCGCCGAGCTGCTCGGTGTGGCGTGCGTGACCGCGATTTCATCTCTCGATGTGAACGGTCAGAGTGGGACTGCCAAGCGCGAGCTGGAGGGCGCCCAGGAAATTGTGGAGTTCAAGCTGCCCGTGCTGCTCACCGTGGATGAGGGCCTGAACACGGCCCGGTACCCGACGCTGAAGGGAATAATGGCTGCGAAAAAGAAGCCGCTCGAGGTGAAACCCGTGCAGCTCGCCGACGCGAAGGTGACGGTGACGAAGATGGAGCTGCCCGCCGAGCGATCTGCCGGAAAGATCGTCGGCGAGGGAGCGGCCGCCGTGCCGGAGCTAGTCCGGCTCCTCCAGACTGAAGCGAAGGTCATCTAATGGCAAATATTTTTGCGTTTGCGGAGACGCGTGGCGGTGTCCCGCGCAAGGTTGCCCTCGAAGCCGTAACTGCAGCGCGGATGCTCGCCGATGCCACCGGCGGCGGCGAAGTGCACGCGATGATGCTCGGAGGGCCGGGCATCGCGGCGAAGGCGCAGCAGCTCGGCGAATACGGAGCAGACGTAGTGTACGT
>JALYYD010000198.1 GCA_030946775.1 Gemmatimonadota bacterium | reverse complement strand
GGCAGCGACCCGGCGCGAAGGACGAGAGCGAGATCCTGCGCCGTCTGCAGATCCTTGCCACCCATCGTGATCTGGCCGCGGGCGCCGATCGCGCCCTGAATGATCGGCGGACGCCCGACAACGTGCTGGTCAAGGACGATCGCCATATAGTCCTTGATGTGCCGCGAAGTCTCGGTGCGGAAGCGCCGGGCTCCTTCGTTGTTCATCTGGAACTCGACGAGGTTGCCCTCCGTCGGCGAAGTGTTCGGTTTCGCGTCGGTGAGGTACGTGCCGTCGAGAATCGCCTTCTGGTCGAGAACGTAAAGGCCGCGGTAAATCTTCGCCCCCATTGACGTCGTGTCCGCGCTCCAGCGCAGGACCTTCGCCGGCGCAAGCGCTGCCTTCACTTCGGGCAGATCGAGATAGTGCGTGACGAGATCTACGTCGCTCTGCGCAACGTAGTACTCGCCCGGCATTCCGCCGGGCGTGAGCAGCTTGGAGAACGCGCCCGCGCCCCCGGCTGTCCCAGCAGTATCAGTCTTCGTGCTGTCCTTCTTCGCCGCGGTATCCTTCTTCGCCTTCGACGTGTCGGTCGTGAGCAGCGACTGCAGGCCGGATGGAGAGGCCGCAGTGTCTTTCGCGCCCTTCGCGGTCGGAGCGACCGCGAGTGCCTTTCCCTTCACGAGAGCGTCGAGGCGCGGGAGCGCCTTTTCGAGCGCCTGGGTCTTGTCGGTGATCTGGAACTCGAGGAACGCCGACTTCTGAACGACGTCCTGCGCACGGCGCGGGTCGTCGATTCCGGGGAGCTCGACGATTATGCGGTCGTTGCCGGCCTTCTGCACAACCGGCTCGGAAACGCCGAACTGGTCGATACGGGTGCGGACGACTTTGAGCGCGCGATCGATCGCTTCGCTCTTGTTCGCGACTGCGCCCTTCGACTCGTCAACCTCGAGCGCGAGGTGCATTCCGCCCTGGAGATCGAGTCCGCGCTTGAGCGGGACGCGCTTGACGGTGTCATATACGAAGTCGCCATTCCGCTTCACGCGCTCGACCACTGTGCGCGGATAAAGCGCCCACACGGAAGCGATGATGAGGCCAAGAATGATGAGAAGCCGATACTTCAGGTTCATGCCGATTTCAGAGTGAAGATTACGATTTTCCCTAGCCTTTAAGGTTATCGGTGTTCGAATAAAGAGTCAACGCGCGTCTGGCAGCGCGTTCGTCGAGTTCCAGCTGCGCGCGAAGGGCCTCGACGGAGGGAAATTTCCGCGTTTCCCTGAGTCGGGCGATGAAATCCAGGCGCACCGCTTTCCCGTAAAGGTCGCCGGTCTCGCCGAAGAGGTGCGCTTCGAGAGAAGTTGCGGCGTCCCCGAACGTCGGCCGCGGGCCAAGATTCATCATCCCCCCGAACTGCCCCCTGGGCGTTTGCGCCCGAACGGCGTACACGCCTTCGGGCGGAAGCAGCTTCCTCGGCGGAGGCGCCCCGAGATTGAGCGTCGGGAATCCAATCGTCCTTCCCCGCTCGTTGCCGTGGACGACCCTGCCGCTGACCGAATATGGCCGTCCCAGCGACTCGGCTGCCCGCTCGAGATCTCCGCCGGCGACGGCGCGCCTGATCGACGTCGAGGAGATTGATTGCCCGCCGCGAGACGCCACCGGCGGGATCACTTCGACGCGGAATCCTTCGGTCTTGCCCAGCGCTTCCAGCACGTCCGCGTTGCCTGCCCGCTGGCGCCCGAAGCCGTGGTCGTAGCCGATGAGCAGCTCTTTCATCCGGAAGCAGCGGCGCAGCACACGCGCAACAAATTCTTCAGCGGAAAATCCTGACAGCGCAGCGGTGAACGGAACAACCGCGAGGTACTCCAGGCCCGTTTCCGCCAGCACTTCGAGCTTTTCCTCGCGCGTGGTGAGCAGCAGCGGAGCCGCGGCGGGATTCACGATCTCCATCGGATGCGGATCGAATGTCACCAGGACGCTGGCGATGCCGAGCTTGTTCGCACGGGCAACGAGCTTCTCGACGACATCGCGGTGACCGCGGTGGACGCCGTCGAAGGTTCCAACGGTGACAACAGTCTCCGTCACGTTCGGCGGGAGCGCCGAATCGCCGTTGATGGAGATATCAGTCACGCGAGACGACCACTTGAAGTGTCCGCGGCTCGACGCTCGCCGTTTTCAGCTGCTCGACGCTCATCGCGTCTCTCACGTTCAGCGAGCCCATCGAGATGCGCCGCAGCGACTCCAGGTGCGCCGCCGAACCGACGGCTCGTCCCAGATCACGCGCGAGGGCGCGGATGTAGGTGCCGCCGCCGCAGGTGATTGTAACGGGGAGAGAATCACCCGTCAGCTCGCCGATCTCCCAGCTGTGGACGGTGACGGTGACCGGCTGCTGTACCATCGGCGTCCCCTTTCTCGCCGCCTTGTACGCGCGCTCACCGTCAACGCTCTTCGCCGAGTAGTCAGGAGGAACCTGACGAATGCGCCCCGTGAGCATCGCGACTTCTTGCCTGATCCGTTCCACCGCGAGGAGTGGCGCAGTTCGTGTCACCGCTCCGGTGGAATCATCGCTGTCGGTCTCGGTCCCGAACCGGATGACCGCTTCGTACACCTTCGGCTCGATGTCGAGAAAGTTCGCCAACCGGGTCGAGCGCCCAAGCAGCAGTACGAGAAGGCCGGTTGCAAATGGATCGAGCGTGCCGAGGTGGCCGATGCTGCGCTGGCCGTACGCGCGACGCGCGATGAGAACGACGTCGTGCGAGGTGAGTCCGGCGGGTTTGTCAATGAGCAGCAGCCCGTCGGGACCGCCCGCCGCGTCAGCTTCCTGCGCCTTCTCCACCGCTCGATTCCGGATTGTCCTTCCGCTTCACTTCAGCAAGCAGCGACTCGATGCGCGCGGCGCGGGCGACTGTGTCGTCTTCCTTGAACTGGAGCTCGGGCGCAACGCGAAGCTGCAGCGATTTCGCGAGCCGGCCACGGAGATGCCCGGCCAGGCTCTGCAGCCCTTCGAACGTCGCTTTCTTGTCGGCTTCGGTCCCGAGCACGCTGACGAACACCTTCGCGTGCCGGAGATCCGACGTCACGTCCACCCCCGTCACCGTCACGAATCCGACGATGCGCGGATCCTTGGCGGACTCGGTGAGAAAAGTCGCTACTTCTGCGCGGACCGCTTCGGCGACGCGGTCGGCGCGGCGGGTGTTACGCAGTTGCTGCCGACTCGAGCGTGCGCGCTACCTGCTCCTTGCGGTAGCACTCGATCGTGTCGCCAACCTTGATGTCGTTGAAGTTCTCGATCCCGATTCCGCACTCGAAGCCTTCGCGGACTTCCTTCGCGTCGTCCTTGAAGCGGCGCAGCGAGGCGATGATGCCGTCGTACACTTCCGTTCCGTCGCGGATGACGCGGACGCGGCCGGTGCGGTTGATGATGCCGTTCTTGACCGAGCATCCGGCGATGACGCCGACGCGCGAGACGCGGAACAGCTCGCGCACTTCGGCGTCGCCGAGGATGACTTCTTTCTCCTCGGGGCGCAGCATTCCCTCGAGAGCGGAGCGAATGTCCTCGACGGCTTCGTAGATGATCTTGTACAGCTTGATCTCGACGCCCTCGCGCTCGGCGGCTGCGCGGGCATTGTTGTCGGGACGGACGTGGAAGCCGACGATGATCGCACCGGCCGCGCGCGCGAACAGGATGTCGCTCTCGGTAATCGCGCCGACGCCGCGGTGCACGACGTCAACGGACACTTCCTCGTTCGACAGCTGAGCCAGCGCGTCGGCGAGCGCTTCCGCTGGACCGCCCTGGTCGGCCTTGATGAGGATCGGCAGCATCCGCTTCTGGCCCGGTGTCGTCTGGGTCATGAAATCCTCGAGAGAGATGACGCCCTTCGCTGTGCGGCGGCTCTTCGCTTCGCGGTCGAGACGCTGGCGGCGCTGCGCGATCTCGCGCGACTCCATCGCGTCTTCGACGACGACGAACTGGTCGCCGGCCATCGGAACTCCGCCGCCGATGCCGAGCACCTGCACCGGAATTGCCGGACCCGCCTCCTTGACTGTCTTGCTGCGCTCGTCGAGCAGCGCTCGCACGCGGCCGGAGTACATACCGCAGATGAAGTCGTCACCCACTCGCAGCGTTCCATTGCTGACGAGAACGGTCGCGACGGGGCCCTTGCCGGCATCGAGCTGTGCTTCGAC
>JALYYD010000161.1 GCA_030946775.1 Gemmatimonadota bacterium | reverse complement strand
CCTCCCGCTTCAACGACGAAATAACCCGCAAGCTCGCCGACGGAGCGATGGAAACTCTCGTCGCGCGCGGCGTCGCGTTCGATCACATCGATCTCATCTGGGTTCCCGGCGCGTGGGAGCTGCCGCTTGCGGCTCGCGCAGCTGCCAGCACCGACCGTTATGACGCGATCGTCGCCGTCGGAGCCGTCATTCGCGGCGAGACGGGTCACTACGACATCATCGCCAACGAAGCTTCGCGCGGACTCGCCGAAGTCGGCCGCGAATTCGAGATACCGATCGGGTTCGGCCTCCTCACCTGCGAAGACGATGCGCAGGCGGAGGCTCGCTCAGGCGGCGCGCACGGTAACAAAGGTTCGGACGCCGCGCTCGTCGCGCTTGAAATGGCGGATCTGCTCAGCATTCTCGAAGGCGACGCGGAAGAAGAAAACGATGAGGGTTGAAACGCGGGCCCGCGCCCGCGCCCTGCAGGCCCTCTATGCGTGGGAGATGCGCGCCGGAAAGGATCTGATGAAGATCGCCAACGAGGTGTGGGACGATCTCGCTGTCCACCCCGACGAAAGAAAGATCGCGGTCGGATTGGTGAGAGCGGTCGCCGCGCACTTTACGAAGCTCGATGCCGATCTTTCAGAAGTCACGACCAACTGGCGCCTCGAGCGCATCGGCGCGATCGAGCGTTCGGTACTGCGTCTCGGCGCCGCCGAGCTGGGTTCCGGTCAAACTCCTCCCCGCGTTGTCATCAAGGAGTCGGTGCGTCTCGCCGAGCGGTTTGGCAGCGAAGAAAGCGCGCGATTCGTAAATGGAGTGCTCGACGCGTACGCGCGTCGAACCGGAATGATCTGATGAAGATCCTCGTCCTCAACTGGCAGGATCACTTGAATCCCCAGGCGGGCGGGGCGGAGATACACTTCCGCGAGATCTTCCGGCGAGCGGTGGAAGCCGGACACAGAGTGGATCTTCTGTGCAGCGGATTTGCCAACGCCCCGCGCCACGTTTCCCTCGACGGCATCGCCGTGCATCGCGTCGGGACGCGCCACAGCTATCCGTTCGTCTGCCGCCGCTATTACGCGGAAAAGCTCGCCGGCGAGAATTACGATGTAGTCGTCGAGGATCTGAACAAGATTCCGCTTTACACTCCGCTGTGGGGAATCAAGCGCCTCGTCGCGCTGGTGCATCACCTCTTCGGCGCGACTGCGTTTCGCGAGGTGTCCGCGCCGCTCGCAGCCGGCGTCTGGCTTTCGGAAAAGCCGCTCGGGACAGTGTACCGCAACACGCCATTCGAAGCGGTGAGCGAGAGCACCGCGGAGGATCTCGTCGCGCGCGGAATCCCGCGCTCGCGAATCAAGGTCATCCACAACGGCGTCGATACGATCGGCTACACGCCGAATTCCGCCGAGCGCTCGGAGCGGCCGCTCTTCACGTACCTCGGCCGCCTCAAGCGATACAAGCGGGTGGATCTCGTCATTCGCGCCTTCGCCGAGCTCCGTCACCCGGAGGCGATGCTGGAAATCGCCGGCAGCGGCGACTATCGCCCTCAGCTCGAGCGTCTCGTCCGCTCTCTTGACCTCGCGGCGCGCGTGAAGTTTCTTGGCTTCATATCGGAGGAGGAGAAGCTGCACCTGCTGCGACGCGCGTGGGCGTCCGTCCTCGCATCTCCCAAGGAGGGATGGGGCATCAGCAATCTCGAGACTGCCGCGTGTGGCACGCCCGTCGTGGCCGCCAACTCGCCCGGGATCCGTGAATCGGTGCTCGACGGAAAGACGGGGTTTCTCGTCCCCGGCACCGACGTCCGCGCGATGGCGGCGGCGATGAAGCGCCTCGCTCAATCGAAGTCTCTCGTAACAGAGATGGGGACGGCCGGGCGGCACTTCGCCGAGCAGTTCACCTGGGAAAAATCGGCGATGGAAACAATCGCGCATCTCGAAAGCGTCGTAGCCGGAGGAAAGCCGAATGGCTGAGAGCAGGAGCAAGGCGCCGAAGGTTTCGGTCGGGCTGCTGCTCGAGCGGCTTCGCGGCGCGCTGCAGCTCGAAGAGCTGGAGCCGGGGCTTGGCACCGAGCGCATCGTAGCGAGTCCCGAAGTTTCCAGCCCGGGCCTCGTGCTCGCCGGCTACGTCGAACGATTCGACCCCGGGCGGCTGCAAGTACTCGGCGAGACGGAGATTTCATATCTCGAATCGCTCAACGAGCCGAAGCGAAAGCGGATCCTCGAGCTCTTCTTCTCGTTTCCAATTCCGGCAGTGTTCGTGACGAAGGGACAAAAGCTCCCCGCCGGGCTTCGCGACATCGCCGCCGCCGCCGGAGTGCCGCTGCTGCGCTCGAAGCTGAAGACCTCCGAGTTCTATCGGCGGATAAAACCGGTGCTGGAGATGGAATTCGCGCCGACGATGTCGCTCCACGGATCTCTCGCCGACGTATTCGGAGTCGGGCTCTTCTTCAGCGGGCAAAGCGGAATCGGAAAATCCGAGTGCGTTCTCGATCTCGTCGAGCGCGGACACCGGCTTGTCGCCGACGATCTCGTCATCGCCAGCAAGCGCGGCAACGACGTGCTCATCGGTCGCGGCCACGAGATGTCGCGCCACTATATGGAGATTCGCGGCGTCGGCCTCATCGACATTCCGGCGATTTTCGGCGTGCGCGCCGTCCGCCAGCAGAAGCGCATCGAAGTAGTGGTCAAGCTCGAGGAATGGAATCAGGACGCTGTCGCCGAGCGGACCGGACTCGATGTCGCGACGACGACGATTCTGGGCGTCGAGCTGCCGCAGATTTCGATCTACCTGAATCCCGGAAAAAACATCACCGTCATTGCGGAAGTCGTCGCGCTCAATCATCTGCTGCGCTACTCCGGCGTAAACTCGGCGGAGGCGCTGAACGAACGGCTGATCGGAAAAATGAAGCTCGCCGCCCGGGGAAACGTGCGGGAATATCTTCAGGAAGATCATGAGTGACGCCCCCGCCAGGATACCTAGCGCTCTCGTGGTCGGTCACGGTGAGTTCGCCGCAGGGTTGATATCCGCGGTCGATCAGATCACCGGCCGCGGGTGGATGCTGATCGGACTTTCAAACAACGGAATGACCCCCGAGGACGTACAGGCGGTGGTGAAGAAACATTGCGAAGCCGGCGTTCGGGTCGTCTTCACCGACCTGACGGGGGGAAGCGCGACGACGTGCGCGCGGCGCGCGACCGCCGGCCGGCAGGGAATGCTCATCGTCAGCGGCGTCAATCTTCCCGCTCTTCTCGAATTCGTTCTCAGCTCCGATGATCCCGTCGCGAGCGCCGAGCACGCTGCGCAGCGTGGGCGTGAAACGATCACCGTGCTTGGTAACGGCTGATGGCGGTCGAGCTTTATCGCATTGACGACCGCCTTATCCACGGCCAGGTCGTGGTCGGATGGGGACAGCCGCTCGACATCAAGCTTCTCGTGCTCGTTGACGATGTCGTCGCGTCTTCCGAATGGGAGCAGGAGCTCTACCGGATGGCCGTCCCCCCGGAGATGGAGATACGCTTCGAGTCTGTCGAGGAAGCGGCGCGCGAGCACCACCGGTACGCCGCCGACGAGCGGAGCAGCATCTTCGTCATTGCCGACATCGAGTCGATGCAGCGCCTCATCTCGCTGGCGCCCGTGATCCGCCGCGTGAACGTGGGCGGCCTCCATCACCGCGCCGGCCGCAATCAGAAGCTGCGCTACGTATTCCTGAGTCCCGAAGAGGAGGGAATGCTTCGCGAGCTTACCGCCCAGGGCGTCACCGTCACGGCGCAGGATGTCCCGTCGGCGCGTGTAGTTCCTGTGGAGGAGCTCGTCTCCGGAGCGGCGGCGTGATTCAGCACGTTTTCAGTCTCGTCCCCATCGCGCTGCTCGGCGGCCTCATCGGCCTCGATGTCGTCAGCTTTCCTCAGGCGATGATCTCGCGGCCGATCGTCGCCGCGACATTGGGCGGCGCGTTCGTCGGGAATGGGACGGCCGGTGTTCTGATTGGAGTGGTTCTCGAGCTGATCGCGCTGGATACGCTGCCCTTTGGTGCGTCGCGTTATCCCGAATGGGGCTCGGCAGGCGTCACCGGCGGGGCCCTCTTCGCCGCTGAAGCGGGGAAGTCATTCGGCGCTCTGCCGGCGTCAGTGCTCGCCGCGCTGCTCACCGCCAGCGTCAGCGGATGGAGCATGGTCGTGCACAGGAGGATGATCGCGCGCCGGCTCGGGAAGTACCGTGACCGGCTCGAAGAGGGATCGCGCAGCGCGGTTCTCTCCCTCCACCTGTGGTCGATGACGATGGATCTCCTGCGTGGAGCGCTGGTGACGTTCGTCGCGCTCCTCGTCCTGACGCCGGTCGTGGACGCGATCGTCGTCATTTGGAGCCCGAGTCCCGCGACTTCACGCGCGGTCGTCGTTGCCGTGGGCGCGCTCGTCGCCGCCGGCGCACTCTGGAAAATATTTCATTCGGTGCGCCACGCACTCTGGCTCTTTCTCGGCGGCCTGGTCGTCGGCCTCGCTCTGGTGAACCGATGACTGTGCGCAGGAAAATTCCGCTCCGCTGCCGCATCGCGGTCTGGTTCCGTCTCTTCGCCGTCCAGGGATCGTGGAACTACGAAACGCTGATGGGGACGGGAATCGGCTTTTCAATCGAGCCCGCTCTTCGCCTGCTGCCGGAGGGAATCCGCTCGCCGCGATATCGCGCCGCGCTCGCGCGCCACTCACGGTACTTCAATTCGCATCCCTATTTCGCCGGAATCGCGGTAGGAGCGCTTGCCCGCGCGGAGCTCGATGAAGTGGACCCGGTTCGTATCGAGCGCTTTCGCACCGCGCTGGCGGGGCCGCTCGGAAGTGTGGGCGACCGGCTCGTCTGGGCGAGCTGGCTTCCGCTTTGCTCGCTCATCGCGCTTGGCGCATACGGGTTGGGAGCCGGTCCGCTGCCCGTGATAGCTACATTCCTACTCTTGTACAACATCGGACATTTCGCGCTGCGTATCTGGTCACTCAACCTCGGCTTCGATCGCGGCCTCTCCGTCGCGCCGGGGCTGGGAAGTCCGGTGTTCCGAAAGGGGCCGGCGTTCATCGGACGGATCGCTATCGTCGCGGCCGGGATTGCCATCCCGCTCGTGCTCCATCGAATCATCGGGCCCGGAAGGGGCTTGTTCGCGGGCGTCGTCGGCGCAGCTGTGGCCGGCGGTTTGTTGATCGGGCTCCTGAAGGAGCGCGCCGAAGGTTGGCGCATCGCGCTCGGAGTTCTCGCAGTCTTCGTCCTTTACGCGGTGGTCGTCTGATGGCAGAGCGCGAAGTCACAATCGTCAACAAGCTCGGCATCCACGCCCGGCCCGCCGCCGAGATCGTGAAGACGTGCGCGAAGTTCAAGAGCGCGATCACGATCATCAGAGACGAGCTGGAGGTCAACGCGAAGAGCATTATGGGCGTGATGATGCTGGCCGCCGAGCAGGGGGCGAAGATCACGCTCCGCGCCGAAGGACCGGACGCGGATGCCGCGCTAGACGCCCTCGCCGCGCTCATCGCCGGGAAATTCGGGGAGAGCTGATGCCACGCACTCTCCGTGGAATGCCGGCCTCGGCCGGGATTGTCGAAGGTCCTGTCCATCTTCTTCGCTGGGAAGTTCCGGACGTAAAGCACCGCATCATCGCCGATGAGGCGATTGCAAGTGAAAAAGCGTCCTTCCACGCAGCGGTAGCGAAGGCAAAAGATCGGCTCAGCCAGGTCCGCGCCCGCGCCGAAAAGCACGCCGGCCCTGAAGAGGCGGCGATCTTCGACGTCCAGATATCGATTCTCGAGGATGCGTCCCTCCTCCAGGAGGTCGAGGATCTCATCGCCCAGAACCTCGGCGCGGAAAAGGCATTCGATCTGGTTCTGCTCGAGTGGCGGCTGCAGTTCGCGCGGCACGCGCAGTCAATGCTCCGCGAGCGCGTCGGAGATCTGATCGACGTCCACATCCGCGTCCTCACCGTGCTGCTCGGACTTCCGGATCACGATCCGGTTGACGTTCCGAAGGGCTCGAACGCGATTCTCGTCACGCACGACCTGACGCCGAGTCTCACGGTGCAGCTCGACCGCGAAGCGATCATCGGAATCGCCACCGATGCCGGCACGCGCACGTCGCATGTCGCGATTCTCGCGCGCTCGCTCGGCCTTCCGGCCATCGTCGGCCTGAGAGACGCCACCACCCAGCTGACGGGGAAGGAGCATCTAATTCTCGACGGTTCGTCGGGTTTGCTTCTCATCAACCCGACTCCCGAGCAAAGCGCGGCGTACCGCGAGAGGCGCCTGCGCGAGCTCGAGGACGACGCCGAGCTTCGTCTGCTCGCCGACGCTGATTCTGTCACTCTCGACGGGCACTGGATCACGCTTCGCGCCAATGTGGATCTCCCCGAGGAGGCGGCGCAGGCGGCGAGCAGCGGCGCCGAGGGGGTTGGCCTGATGCGGACGGAGTTCCTCGTCGTCGGCAGGGCGACGATGCCGGACGAGGAAGAGCAGTACCGCGCCTACTCGCACGTCGTTGACGTCTTCAATGGGCAGCCGGTCATCATCCGCACATTCGACGTCGGCGGCGACAAGCTTCCCGTGGGCGGCTTTCCCACTGACGCGAATCCATTTCTCGGCTGGCGGGCGATCAGGATGTGCCTCGACGAGCCGGAGCTTTTCAAAACGCAGCTTCGCGCTCTGCTGCGCGCCGCCAAGCACGGCGACGTCCGCATCATGCTGCCGCTCATAGTCTCGCTGGACGAAGTGCGGCAGGCGCGGCGCCTGCTCGACGAGGCCGCCGCCGAGCTCGACGCGCGCGGCGTGGATTATCGCCACGATCTCCCTCTTGGAGTGATGATCGAGACACCCGCCGCGGCGGTGTCTGTGGATTCGTTCGTGAACGACGTTGCGTTCTTCAGCATCGGCACAAACGATCTCGTGCAGTACACCCTCGCCGTTGACCGTGGAAGCGCTGCGCTCGCCTCGCGCTTTACGCCACTGCACCCGGCCGTGCTGCGCCTCATCCATCGCATCGTCGAGGTGGGGAGCGCGCACCGGCTCGAGGTCTGCGTCTGCGGGGAAATGGCCTCCCAGCCGCTGATGGCGTTCGCGCTGATCGGACTCGGCGTCCGGTCGATGAGCGTCGCCGGACGCGCCGTGCCGCTGGTGAAGCGGATCATCCGCGGAGTGAGCGTCGAAGTCGCGGCGGAGGCGGCGAACGCGGCTCTCAATGCCCGCACCGCCGTCGAGGCGGAGACCGAGCTTCGCCGCCGTCTTTCGGCCGCGTTCGGTGACGCACCATTCCTGCGCACCGGGTTGCCCGACGATTCCCATCCGGGTACTTTTGACAGCTAAGGCGGTCCACAATAAAGCTTGGTTGCACGAATAGTACGGCGTGCCTCCTCGGGGCCGCTGTCATCCTCATTCCTCAAAGAGGAACTTCGTGCTCGATCGTCATCTCTTCACATCAGAATCAGTAACGGAAGGACACCCCGACAAGGTCGCTGACGCGATCTCGGACGCGGTGCTCGACGCAATCATCGCCGACGACCCGGCTGCTCGCGTCGCCTGCGAGACACTCGTCACCACCGGCCTCGCGGTTGTCGCCGGCGAAATCACGACCAAGACGTACGTCAATATTCCTGAAATCGTACGC
>JALYYD010000125.1 GCA_030946775.1 Gemmatimonadota bacterium | reverse complement strand
GATCCAGACTCTGCTCTTGCCCTTCGGATCGGCGATCGGCTCGACGGATACTGCTGTCGCCGGAAGCGCGGAAGCCCAGGAGACCGCAGTGCCTGCGCCGCGAAGGTCGGACGCCCAATCGCGCGTGGCGGGTGATGGCGCCGAGTCGAAGCGCAGATGCGCCGATCGGGGCGAGGAGACCGTGCTCCAGTCGGCCAGCGCCGAGTGCAGGCGATTGTCACCGCCGGCCGCCTTGACCGATGGCTGCTCGTTCATCGCGAAGAGCGCGTGCCGGATCGCAAATAGCAGAATAAGGATGAGCGTCGCTCGCAGCGCACGCTCGGCGAACAGGCGCACCCGGCGGCGCGTCGTAAGGTCAGCGGGTGAGCGCATACACGATCAAGTTGACGCCGAAGCGGGTGGGATCCACAGCCATGAACTTCTTGCTCTCGGGCTCGAAGTCCCACTCGGAGCTGTAGTCCTTGCTGCTGTAGAGGAGACCGATGCGGTCGCCGCCGCCGGTCATCACCGCCTGCAGCTCCTTGTGCACGAGGTTGTCACCCCATCCGTTGAGCTCGTGCGACGTCGCCGGCGGACCGTCGCTGAAGTTGAAAAAGCAGTTGTAGATCGCGTGCGATTTGGGAACCGTCTTCAACGGACCGAACGTGCGCACCAGCTCTTCCGTCGCTGTCTTGTGGTACACGCCGTCGAGATCGTGGTTGTGATCGTCCATCATCACGAACCCGCCCCGCTCGACATACTGCTTGAGATTGGCGCGCTCGCGATCGGTAAAGCGCACCGGCAGATGACCGGTGAACCAGACGAACGGATAGTTGAATATCTCTCCATTCGCGAGCGAGACGTTCACGCCCGTCGGGCGAACCTGAATTGATGTATACCGCGCGACTGAATCGATGAGATTGGACGGCAGCTTTTGCGCGCTTTCCCAGTCGCCGGATTGATAAATCGCGGTGGCGAAGACGAAATCGCTCACAGCCCGCCGCTCCACGCGGGGAGAGAATCAGTGACGTTCGGCGATCCCTCGAGAATGCGTCGCGCGCCGAGTAGCGCTGCCGTCGCGTCGCGGCCGTGCCCGATGGTCACGAGCGCGTTCTCCAGCGCAGCCGATAGAGCCGGATATTTTTTCAGGGCTTCGACGCGGAGGATCGTCAGCATCATCACCGCTCGGCTCGGAGCCGCTGGTATCAGCTCGATCGCCGACGAGTATTCCGCGCGCATCCGGTCGCGGTCCGATGTCGCTGCGCTGCGCGGGCTCATTGGCGCCGCCGTCCCCTTCGTCTTGCCGGTCAGCCTTACCCGCTGAATGTCCACGATGACGGGGCGTGTTGCGCCACGGAAGTAGTACCGCTTGAAATTGCGAAACGACTGCAGCGCCTTGTACGCCTTGTACATCGGTGGAAGCGCGGAGTGCGGGTCGGCGATGTCGAGCTTGCGCGATGCTTCCTCGAGATCGTTGAGCGCTTCGCGCACCTGGGCCGCTACCTGCACGCCCTGATTCGACGTCTCCGTATCCATCGTGATTTCGGGCGCGCCGGTTCCCTCCTCTTTCTCCAGAGGGAGAACGGCGGCCCGCACCTGATCCGTCTGACGCGCGAGTCCGGTCGATCGCGCGACGAGTGTGTCGCGGACGATCTTCGGGCGCTGTTTATCGAGCTTCTCGGTTTCCAGAATCAGCATTCGCAGCGACATCATCGCCGTGTCGCCGGATGGCGCGGCTGCTTCCACTGACAGCGAGTCGTATTCATCCTTGCGCGCGATCCTGATCGTGCGCGTCTCCGAGAACCCGCGGCCCGGGCCGGAAAACGAATTGACGTCAGACGCGACGGCGCGAACTGAGAGCCGATCGCCCTCGCCGAGCTTGAAGAACGAGTACGGCACTTCGAGAAAAAGCGTTCTGCTCTTGCCCCCGCTGAACCGTTCGGCGCCGAGCGTGCCCTGCTTGAAGCTGAACGTTTCATCGGAACCGGAGCTGATGATGTACTCGAACGCGGCCGATGCGATGCCGATGTCGTCGGCGATGTCTGCCGAAAGCCGGAGAGTACCCGAAGCGGTGCGCAGCGCAGTGTCGCGCGCCGGAAGTTGCAGCTTCACTGCCGGCGGGGCGTCGGCGCGGGGATTGACGACGATCGCGCGATTGTAACTTCTATCGGTGAGCTCGAGCACAGACGGCGTCGTGTCCGGCATCGCGAGCGAAAGAGACCACCGGTTGCCGCCGCCCGTCACGGGAACTGTCGCGCGCCGTCCATCGGCGCTGATGATCTGCGCGGCGATTCCGCCGGGACCTCCGGGACCTCCGGGACCTTCGATCGTAACTCGGCTGCCCTGAATTCCGCTAACGGTCGACGGCTCGTCAATTCTTTCAGCGCCGAGGCCGGAGTATGCGGGGGGAATGATCCGCGCCGTGAGCGGGGTCAGCTTGCTTCCGGCCAGCAGAGCCTTTTCGCTCGCGCGGTCGAACGCATTCCAGTTCGTTGCTATCGGCTCCCTCCAGTTTGCCGGAATCACCACCGACAACAATGCGATCGCGGCAAAGGCCAACGCAGCGGGAGTGACAGCACGGATCGCAGCGAGACGCACGAATCCGGCAGTGTCGACGCTGTCCATCATCGGCGATGTGACGGCGGAGAGCGATGCTGCATAGCGCTCGTCCGACGCGGTGACGAGCGAGTAGCGGAGCTCGGGAGCGCGCTCCTCTATCCAGAGCGCGACTCTCTCGAACACCCAGGCGAATCGGGACCGCCAAACGATGGCGCCAGCAACGATGGCTCCCGCGATTAGCGCGAATGCTCGCACCTGCAGTGCACCCGCGCCGGGAAGCGGAGTCGCTGCGGCGAGAAGATCGGCGGCGATCACGATTGCAATCGCAGCGGCTGCTCCCCAGAGCAGCGCCGACACCGCGACTACCACTTCGAGGGCGGCCTTCGTTCGACGCACGCGATCAACAACCGTCACGCCACTCTCCCCACCGGATGCTCGCCCGTCACTTCACCGGCGGCGTAATCATCCCGCCCCGCCTGCCGGCGTTCGCTGCTGCGTCTCAACAGCAGCTCGAGCAGG
>JALYYD010000124.1 GCA_030946775.1 Gemmatimonadota bacterium | reverse complement strand
CCCCAGTCTCCCCTGAACCATTTGTCGAGCGGGAGCGAGAAGCCCTGCTTTCTCTCGACGTCGAAGGTCGGAGGAAGGATGCGCCTCGCGAGCTTGCGGAGAAGAATCTTCCGCCCCGTTTCCGTCGCGCGGAGATGATCGGGCACTTTTCCAAACGCGAACTCGATTACGTGGCGGTCGAGAAAGGGCGCGCGCACCTCCAGTGACGCGAGCATGCTGGCGCGATCCACCTTGGCGAGGATGTCGTCGGGTAGATAAGTGCGGAAGTCGGCGCGCGTCATCTTCTGCACGAGGGAATTGCCGCCGGCGCCGGAGCTCAGGCGGCGCGCTTCCGGCGACTCCCACGCTGGAGCGCGGAGAAGTGGTGAGAGCCCGCGGCGAGTCGCGGCATCGAAGTGCAGCGTCGCATCCACCCACGCGTCACCGACCGGTCGTACGAGCGAGCGCAGGTACGTTCTTCCGCGAACTCCCGTCGGAAGCAGACCGGCGGCGTGACCAGCCGCGAGCTCCGCAATGCGCGGCATCATCTTCCGCCAGCGGAGCTGCGTCTGAATCCTGCTGTAATGGAGATAGCCCGCGAACAGCTCATCCCCGCCATCGCCGGCGAGAGCGACGGTGCACTTTTCACGCACAAGCCGTGAGACGAGGTACGTCGGCACCATCGATGAATCACCGACCGGCTCGTCGTACTGCCTCGCCAGCTCGGGAAGCAGCGAGACCGTCGCCGGCTCGGCGACGAGCTCGGTGTGGTCCGTCTTGAAGTGCTTCGCCACCTCGCGCGCGTACGGCCCTTCGTCGTAAACACCGTGGCCGGGGAATGAGATATTGAAAGTGCGCAGCGAGCCCTTCGCGACGCGCGCTGCCATTCCGACGACGAGACTCGAATCGAGGCCGCCGCTTAGGAGCAGCCCGACCGGCACATCAGCGACGAGCTGCCGGCGCACAGAATCGGCGAACAGCGACTCAAGCTCATCCACCAGATTGTCAGGGTCGACATCGGGCGACCCGCTGTACGACTCCGGGAGGGTCCAGTAAGGACGCACGCGAATGTCGCTGCTGTCTATCTCATAGCTGAGGCAGTGGCCGGCAGGAAGCTTCTTGACGCCGTCCAGCAGGCACAGCGAGCCAGGCACATATCCGTACGCGACGTAATGATCGAGCGCTTCGGCGTTCATCCGTCGCGGCACTGCCGGATCGGCCATTATCGCCTTCAGCTCCGACGCAAAGATCAGCCGGCCGTCGCGCTCGTAGTAGAAGAGCGGCTTCTCACCGGCGCGGTCGCGCGCGAGGAAAAGCCGCCGCCGCTCCGTATCGTAGATCGCGAACGCGAACATTCCGTTGATGCGCTCGCAGCAATCCTCTCCCCAGAGACGAAAGCTCTCGAGCAGCACCTCGGTGTCGCTCGCCGAGCGGAAGCGAACGCCCTCGCGCTCGAGCGATACCTTGAGCTCACGGTAGTTGTAGATCTCGCCGTTCATCACGATCTCGTAGCGGCCGGACGAATCCACCATCGGCTGATTTCCGAGTGGGGACAGATCGATGATCGAGAGACGGCGGAATCCGAAGATCACGTGACCGTCGGACGAGCCCCACTGGCCCTTCTGGTCGGGACCGCGGTGCACGATCGTGCCGCACTGCTTTTCCATCAGCACCGGATCGGCTTCGTTTCTGCCCGCGACACCAACTATTCCGCACATCTAGTGATTGTCCCTGAGAATTGAGTGGTACACTGCGTCGTACTGCTTCGCCGCGGCATCGGGAGTGAGCCGGCCCAGAAGCTCTGCGGCCTTCTTTGCCCGCGACGCTGATCCCTCGCGATCGGAAAGCGCGCGCTCGATCGCAGAGGCGAGTGCTGGAGCGTCAGCGACCTCGACGAATGCGGCTGAATCATCGGTAAGAATCCGGCGGTGCGCGTCGATATCCGAGATGAGTAACGGGCATCCCGCGGCCGCGGCTTCGATCACGACGGTCGGATTTCCCTCGAATACGCTCGGCGCGACAAGCAGCGTCGCAGCCTTCATCAGCCGCCACACATCGGTGCGCTCGCCAAGGTATTTGATGCGACCACCGGATGCGGCGACGGCATGGTCCACAACGGACTGAAGCGGGCCGGTGCCGCAGACGAGCGCCGTTGCGCCGCTTTTCTGAACGACCCTCGAGAGCGCATCCATCAACACGTTGATGTTCTTCTCCCAGGATAGCCGTCCGACGAAAAGAATGACCGGCGTGCCGGGAGCGATACCGAGTGACGATAGCTCCGCCGGCAGCGCCGCGTCGATCTCATTGCGCGGGACGACATTCCCCACGACTGCAACGGGACCGCGCAGCCTTCCCTCCCAAACGGCCTTTCCTCCCTCCGAATTTGCGACCACGGCGTCGGCAAATCGCCCGACTGGAAGCCGCAGCGCCCTATCATTGAATCTCACGTACGCCTCCGCATTCGATCGCTCTGCGATCACCCACGGCGTTCGCGTGAGTCGCGTGGCGACCGCGCCGACGACATCCATCAGCGGTAGCCAGGTCTGCACGACATTCGGGCGCAGCCGTCGCACGAGCATCGTCGCGCTGGCGATCAAGCGCGGATCGTAGTGTCCGTTGGACGAGATGCGGTGAACTGGAACACCCTGCTCCTCGAGCCGCTCCTCGTTGGGGCCGCCGCGAAGTACCCCCACAGCGACATCGTGTCCGGCGCGGCGCTGCGCCCCCGCCAGGATCGCGAGCTGCCGCTCGGCACCGCCATTCTCCAGGGTGGGGATCAGATGGAGTATGCGAAGACTCACGCGCCGCCGCGCCGAGGGATCACGGGCTCGATTAGCGCCGCGGCCTGGGCGAGGCGGTGCTTGATGCGGTGATCACGCATTACACGCCGGTAGCCGTTGCGGCCGATTGTCTCACGCTCGGCGTCGTTGGCGAGATAGTGGCGAATGAGCTCGATAAGCTCGTCTGCCTCCTCGTATCCGATGATCTCCCTGCCCGGCTCATAGAACGAGGAGAGATACTCTCCGCCGTCGGAGATCTGCATCACGCCGTTGCCGGGCAGCTCGAACATCCGGTACCCGCCGACGGTGTACTTGCCGCGGTTGTGGACGTTGAAGCCGATCTTCGCGCGTTGGTAGAGCGGCACGTATTCCTTGAAATCGATCGGCCGTACCCAGCCCGGAAACCCGAACTTCGCGTTGAAGTACGCGTTCCTCTTGAACGACGTGAGACCGCGCATCACGCAGCGGCGCCCGAACGCTTTCTTAACCTGGGCGAGCAGCGGCATCTTCCCGATGTGCATCGCGCCGACGAAGACAACGTCGATGTCGCGCTCGAGCGCGAACAATGTCTCTTCCGTCTGCGATGTGTCGTGAGCCGCGTCGAACAGAGCGAGTGGCCAGAAGTCGGCGCGCTTCGCTCCGCAATACGCCAGCTTGTCCTTCATATCTATCTCAGGGCTGTACGCCGGGCTGTGATAGAGAATGTGGTCGTAGGCGTGGAGATAGGCTAAGTCGCGGTCGTACGAGGCGAGCGGACCGTCGGCGATTCGAAGCACCTTGTAGATCGGCAGCGTTCGCAGATACTCGGGGTGATACGGCGGGCAGGTGTCCACCAGCAGCACGTCCGCTTTCTCCGACTTCATCAGCGCATCGAGCTCGGAGTACATCGCCTTGAGCCGGGGATCGCGGGCAGCGAACAGGTTGTCGAGGAGCTGCGCCCTTACGTAGCAGCCCGTCTCGATAAACTTGCCGTGATTGAAGGGGACGAACCGAACGTCGGCATTGGACGCGCCGGCGATCTCGCGCGTCCAGTACTCCGCTTCGAACCCCGTCTTGTTGAAGGAGTAGATGACGGTGATCATCGCGCCGTTACTTCCCTGAGGAACGCTTCGAGCTTTTTCGTCTGATTCTCCCTCGAGAATTCGTCCGCCTTCCCCGCCGGCGTGTCGGCGATTTCACCGTGGGCACGCTTTTCATCGATCCATTCACCGATCCGCTTCGCAATCTGCGGCGCTGATGCGCTCGCGAACCCGAGCTCGCGGGTGCGCACGACTTCCGCCGGAGCGTTGTCGGCCGGGCCCACGGCGAGAATCGGCCGCCGGGCGCCGAAGTACTGCATCAGCTTGCCGGAGAAGATTCCATCCGCCGTCGGGTCGTTCCAGGAGAAGTACAGCAGCACATCCGCGCCGCGTTGCAGCGCCTGCGATTCCTGAAAGGACACTTCCGGCTTCAGCACCAGTGAATCCTCAACGCCGTACCGCTTCGCAAGAGCGCGAAGCCGGCTCTCATCCGAGCGGTAGAATTCCGCAACTACGCTGCGCGCCTCATCACCAAGCAGCGCCAGTGCCTGGAAGAACAGCCCGGCATCGTGCTCGCGGTAAACCCAGCCCGTGTAAACGATGCGCACCTTACCGCTCTTGGCCGGACCCGGCTCCCGAGCGTAGTCGTCGGGGTCGAAGCCGTTATAGACCACTTCAGTCTTCTGCGGATATTTCGCGCGCAGCGTTTCGGCGAGCGGCTCCGAGACGGTGACGAACCCAGCCGCGCTTCCGAGAGTGCTCAGCTCGAGCTTCGATTCGAGCGATCTGCGAAATGCGCCGTGCTGATAGCGATGGTTGTCCACCCACAGGTCGCGCAGCTCGGCTACCCACGGTATGCCGAACTCCTTCGATAGCTTCGACGCCACCATCAAACCCGTCTGCGGTCCGGCGCTGACGAAGATCACATCGGGGCGCCATTCGCCGATGATTCTCCTTCCTTCAGCGAGCGCAAACGGATACCAGCCCAACTCGGCGTCGGGGAAATAAAGCAGCGATCTGAGGGCGTCGCGGATTCGCTTGCCCGCCGATTTTGCGGATGAATCCGTCGCCGACGATATGGTTGCGTTGCCCGGATCCTGCTCCGCGCTTGCCTTTTCCACACTCTGCGCAAGCCGATTGAGCGCGATGTCG
>JALYYD010000147.1 GCA_030946775.1 Gemmatimonadota bacterium | reverse complement strand
GCCCATTGGCGATCGCGACGCGCACGTTCGCCCGGTCGATGGCTACCGTATCCACGGAGGACGCGGCGACGTCGGCGGTGATCGTCGCCGTCATCGTCGCCGGGTCAGTCCCGCGCCCATTCGCGTGCGCGACAGCTGTGATCGACGTCCTCGGCGCCTTCGCCACGACGGCGTTGGCGTTGAAGAGGCGCGCGCGAGCGTCGAGGTTGTAGGCCTTCGCATGACCGGAGAGATCGAGCGTGCCGACGAGATTGAGATAGCCGCCGTCGTTGAACGCGAGCTCGGTATTGACACGGAAATCCTTGAGCGTCCCGACGAGCCGGATCGGGCCCGTCGCGTATCCGCGAAGTCCTAGTGAGGGAACGAATCTGCCGGCGGTGGCGAGAGAGAGCGGATGCACGCGCGCGTCTATGTCGAAATACTGAACGCCGTGCGTCTTGAATCCGGCCTTGCCGGTCGCGCGCGACACCGCGCCGTTCTCCCCGTGTGTCACGTCGCCATGCGCAGTCATCATCGTCGCCGTCGATCCATTGAGGGTCGCCGTGCCGCTGAGCGTCCCGCCAAGCGGCGTCGGTACCGCGACGATCGCCTCGAAGAGATCCATCGTCATCGGCAGCATCCGCAGCTTCAGATTCTTTGCCGAGAAGATTCCGTTGGCGTAGCCGAGCTGTCCGCCACCGATCACGTGGCTGCGTCCGGACTGAGCGCTGTAGAACGCGACGTCGCCGTTGATTCTCAGCCAGCGAATGCCTCCGTCGAACGTCGCGTGCCCGTCCGCTATTCCCTGCCGCGGCAGGACGATGCTGGGAAACAGGCGCGTCAGCATCCGCGTGTCGAGGTTCGCGAATTTGAGATCCGAATCGTGGAACGTTATCGAGTCGTTGACGACGACGGTCATCTTGCCGGCGAGATGCGACTGCGCGAGCTGGATGTCAGCGTTGGTCGCCGTGTACGTGCTCGTCGGCCCGTTCCAGTCCAGCGCGAAGTCCATCTTGCCGGTGCCGTCAGAAGGCAGCGCCGGCTCGATCCAGCGCAAATCATTCGGCGACACGGGATCTGCGTGCAGGCGGAGGTGAAGATTGTTGTTGGAGATGTAGTACTTGCCGTCTCCCACCGCGTGTGTCGCGGGCATCGTCAGGCTCGCGTTCTTCCACCACACCGAGTCGCCGGTAAACTCGAAATTCCCACTCAGCTTTCGCACGTCCGTCACCGGCGGTCGCAGTATCTCGGCGAGCATTGACAGCTGCGCCACCTGGATCACGCTGTTCGCGTATCCGGGATCGCTGAGGCGGAGTAGTGGGAACTTCGCGTTCATCTTGTGGAAGACCGACACCTTCTGATAGCCGTTGGCGACTTTTTCGATGCGCAGCCGCCCATCGGGCCCGGTCGCTTTTCGGAGCGCGTCGGTTCGCTCGGCGCCGACGACGTGCGTGTCAATTTCCCAGGGCGTGCGCACTGTGAGATCGCCGTCAACGACAGTCACGTCGCTGAATCTGATCCACGTGCCCCAGCCCGTCTTTGTCGTTCCAGTGCTGGTTGTGGTGTCGCGCGGGAAAATGATATCGTAATTCCATCGTCCGCCCGGCTGCTTGTCGATCACGATCACAGGCCGGATGAGCTGCACTTGAGTGAAGTCGATCTTCTTCCCGAACAACGTGCCCAGCGTGTACGCGGCCGAAACCTGGTCGGCCTTGATGAACGGGCGGCCTGCGCTGTCGGTGATTGAAAGACCGTGGGCGGTAAATCCGTGCAAGAGGCTTCCGGTGACGCTGCCGATTTTCACGATTCCGTGGCTGTTGCCCTGGATGAGAGCGACGAGCTTCTTTCGGACCTGCTCGCGCCCCCAGTTCGTGTCGGTTAAGACGTAGACCGCGGCCCACGCGAGAAGCAGGAAGCCGACGATGACCGCGAGCACTCGCGGCAGCGTCTTGCTCATCAGAATGCTTCGCCGATCGAAAGGTGGAGCACGAGACGGTCGAGCACTCTCTTGCCCGCCGAGTAAGCGCGCCGCTTGTCGAGCGTGATGAGCTTTCGTTCCCCACCGATCATCTGCTCGGTGACCACCGGCAGGTACTCTGTGGTGCCGGGATTGAGACCGATGTCCGCGCGAATTGGCCCCACCGGCGAGAGGTACCTGACCCCGATGCCGGGCGTGATCGCGCCTCTGCGGCGCGGGAGATCCTTGTTGATCCTTTGCGTCACGACGCCGGCGTCCACG
>JALYYD010000146.1 GCA_030946775.1 Gemmatimonadota bacterium | reverse complement strand
GCTAAGAACCCGCCGGGCGGCGCGCAGTCTGCCGCGCAGGAGTGTCGTGTACTCCTCCGCGCTTTCGAGGTCGTCCACCGCGTGGCCGCCGCGGCCCAGCGCCTGATGCACCACGCGCGAGCCGCCGAGGGACATCGCGACGTGGCTGATTCGCGCCGTCGGCTCATCCGAAAAGAAAAGGAGATCGCCGGCGCGCAGCTCGGAGAATTCTGCTGACAGCGCGATCCCGGTTTGCGCCTGCATCCACGCGTCGCGCGGGAGTTGCACGCCGTGCAGCGCGAATGAGCTTTGAGTGATTCCAGAGCAGTCCGCGCCCCACGGAGTAACCCCTCCCCATTCGTACGACGTGCCTTCGAAGTACGTCTGCGCGCTCGCCGTGATCGCGTCGCCGGTCGGAGGGAATGTCGCTCGTCTTTCCTCCAGTGTCATCGCCAGCCCGGAAGTTCTAACTTCCCGGTTTGTGATCAGCGCTCCGAGCGGAAGCTTGCGCGTGGATCCGTTCCCGTCGCGAACGCTGCAGCCAAGCGACAGCGGGCGCGGATCGTTCCATCCGGTGAGGAGCGGCTCGTCGCAATCGGGCAGGCTTCCAACGTAGCCTTGATGCACCCAGCCCTCGTAGCTGTCGCCGCTGCGCACGCGAAGCCAGAATCCCTGGCGGCTGAGGACTTCCGCTCCGTGTCCGCGGAGCAGCTGCGACACCTGCGTCGAGCGTACGTCCGCGTCGGCGAGCATCGGAGCGATCGCAGCCATCGCGGTGACTCGCTCGCTCAATGCTCGGGCCAGTCTATGCGTGGCGTCCCGAAGCGCGATGGCGGCGCCGCAGCGCCATCCTCCGAGCACTTCTTGCACAGCACGACCCCGCGGAACGTGCAGATGATGCAGACGAATGTTCCGCAGTTGGTGCACGGATAACCTTCGGACGCGCGCTCCTGGTTGCCACAGGCGCGGCAAATCATCGCGTCGCGCTCCTTGAGGTCTTCCTTCTTCATTCGCGTCCCGCGGCAGAGCTGGTCACACGCACAATGTAGTTTGGCCGTGGCACGAAGGAAAACTCCTAGAACCGCCAGTTGCGGAAAAAGTCGATTCCGAACTGCGGCGGAGTGGGTTGGAGACTGCGAACGGCGGTCGAATGGCACACGGCGTCGCTTGAGCCCGGCTCCAGTCCCGCCTGTGCGCTGTACACGGAGCTGATCCTGTACTCGAGCTGAAGACCCAGATTCTCCTTGAAGAAGGTCGGGTCCGTGAAGCAGAGGCCGGTGCTGAGGCTGAGAAACCATTTGCTCCCGATCTGCTTGCCGAGTATCGCTCGCGTGTTGAGCAGGTTGTAGTAGTACGGATTGGCGGCGCGCTCGGCGGCGCTCGCCCCGCCCACGCTCGCCGTCTGCAGCTCGACGATGTCGAGGATGTTCTTGGGAATTGCGTTGCTGAGAAGTGTGCCGCCGTACTGCAGCGCCGCGCGCGCGAGCTGCGATCCGTATTCGCTCGACGAGTTGTTGAAACCGATCGCCGGAGCGCCGGTGACCAGATAGCTCAGCAGATCGCTCTCCGACAACGGAAGATTGTCCGGATTGTCGAGCGCGAGCTGCGGATTCGAAAGTGTGCCGCCGATCGTCACGCGAACGCGCACATCTCGGCCATTCGCGCTCTGCCTCGGCTGCCTGACAGTGTGAATGGCGCGGATGTCGAGCGATGGGTTGAGATCGGGAGTTCCGAAAAAGCGCAGCGTGCCGCTTTCGACGTCGAACGTCGGCTGCACGAATGGATCGACGAGATTCAGGCGATAGGTCCCGCGGTCGGCGCTGAGGGTTCCCTCGAGCGTGAGCTGGGACGCGTCGCCGGCGCGTGCGCCGGGGCCGAGTGCTACGTCCAGCGAGCCACCGAGCTTGATGTTCGCTTCCGAAGAGCGCAGCCATACATCCTGTCCGATCTGCACGCGCACGTTCTCGAGCGTGAGATTCTTCGCCAGATTGCGCGGCGTCTTCGGCAGCACCTCCCGGTTGCGCGAAAGAATCGTGTCCACCGCGGTTTGAAACTCCGGATCGGTCAGGTCCACCACGTTCTTCCGGATCAAATCGGGGATGTAGATCGTCCCCCGCTCCACGCGCAGCGTGCCCCGCAGCAACGCCGCGCGATAAGAACCGGTGAGAGTGACTGCCGGGCCTGTAGATACGTCGAGCGACGCCAGACCGGGCGCATCGATCGCCCGGGAGTTCTCCGCTCTTGCGTTGAGAGAGAATCCAGGATTGTCGTAGCGCTCGAAGCTGATCTCTCCGTCAACCGAAACGGTTCCCCTTCGCTCCTTGTTCGTTTCGGCCGACAATCTTTTGATGTGAACGCTGTCGCCAGCGAGCTCGACGTCGGCGCGAATGTGCTGGAGCTTCGTGCCCAGGTTGGATAGCGACGCGGACGCGTCGGCGACGTCGATGTGCCCGAACAGCTGCGGCTGCTTGACGCTGCCGCGCACGTCAACGTCGGCAACTATCCCGCCGTGCGCCTGCGTCAGCGTCGGGAGCAGCGCGCGGAAGAGACTGATGTCGACACTGTCGGTGCGGATGCGTCCTCTGATCGAGTCGTGGCTCAATCGCAGGTTGTCCACGATCAGCCGGGCGTTGCTTCCGTGCCGAAGCACCAGCGAATCGAGGAGCACCGCGCCGGGGACGACTGCCAGGCGCGCCGCCGAACCAAGCCCGTATGTGTTCTCCTTGTCCAGCATCACGTCGAGCCTGGATAGCTCGACTCTCGTCGTGTCTGGAAGTGTGGTGAACCTGCCGCCGAACAGAACGTTCACGCCGTCGCGATTGGAGAGGTCGCCGTGAAAGTCACCGCTTCCGCCTGCCGCACTTGGAGAACCAGGCCCGCTCACGGTCTGCGAGATGAACACGCGGGCGCTGTCGAAGTGCACCAGCCCCGCATTGACGTTCTTGCCTCCAAGATCCGCGTTCACCACGCGCCTGCCGCGCAGATCCGCGACCCCGAAATCGCCGAGCACGGTGCCGATCGTCTTCGACCCGAACCCGAGATCCGTGCCGCGCAGCTTCCCGCCGATGTCCATCCGGGTCCCGAGACTGGTCACGCTTCCGGCGAAATCGAAAGCGCCGTGCAGCGAATCGGGAAATGACGAGCGCATCGACGGAGGAAGAAGCTGCAGCGCGCTGCCGATGGAATCACCGCGAACGCGCAATCGAAGCTCGGATTTGGCGGAGTCCGCGAGCGAGATCGTGCCCGCCGCAGACGCAACAATCGACGCGGCGCGAAGCGAGAGTGTGTCGAACCGTATGCGGCCGTTGCCGATTGTAAGAATGGCGCGCGACGGATCGAGCGCGAGATCACCGATGCTGGAGTGCGAGAGCTCCACCGACAAAGCGCCCGCGATATCATTTGCCGAGCTGCCCCGAACATCGATGACCGACGAAGTATTCAGCCGCGTCACCGGCATCTTTGCATTGGCGAAGAGTGTGCGAAGATCGGCGTTCGTCGTGCGCGCAATTCCGCGAGCCTCGTATATCGGCGCGTCGGAATCCACCGTTCCGTCGTACGCAAGCGTGCCACCGGCGCCGTTGAGCGTAGTCACTACCCGCAGGTTAGGACTCGTTCCGACGATTTGCATCGGACCGGAATAATCGCCGCGGAGCGGAATCCCGGGATAGGATCGCGCCAGTGTCGTGAACGACAGCGGCTCCGCGTTCAGCTTCAGATCGTAGGTGAGGAGCTTCCCCCACGTCACACGTCCACTACCGCTGGCGCGCGACTCGGGGGCGTTGCCGTCGTGGTGAACGAGCAGCGCGTTTCGGAAGCGCACGTCGAGCCACGAGGAGTCGAGAGTCGCCACACCCGATACCGTTCCCTTCAGCCGCGGGAACAACGGATTGAGATACTGAAGCGTTCGCAAGTCGAGCGTCTCCACGCCGACGTCGAACGAGTGGAACGCGGTCAATGCGGGAAAGAGAATGTCCAGTTCGCCATGTCCCTTCGCTTTCGTTACCGCGCCCGGCACGTGCGCATCGGCGAAAGTGAGCGCGGACTGCTCGATTCTGAAATGCGTTAGCGGACCGCCGGACGCGGTTACCGTTCCGGTGATGTTTCCCTGCCAATCGTACGGAAACTTCTTCCCGTTGAGCGTGCGCAACAGATCGAAGTTCACCGGGTCCGCCTTCAGAGCCACGTCCTTTACGATGAGAATCGGACCGCCCGTCGCGAAAGTCATATGCCCGGTCAGATGCGATCGCGTGCTTCGAACGTCCATGTTCCAAACCGTGTAATCGAGCGTCGCAAAGTCCTTCGGCGTCCGGATGTCGAGGTCCATCGTTCCGCCGCCGGTCGTCGGCAGCGTCGGATAGACCCACGCGACGTCGCTCATCGAAACCGAATCTCCCCTCACGTGAATCTGATAGCGAATCGGGAGGTCGCTTCCCCAAACGATCTTTCCCTTCGCGTGTCCGGTCGAACCGGGAAGATCCCAGTGGCTCGCGTTTACCCACAGGGAATCGCCGAGATGGGTCGCATTTCCGGAGACATTCCGGAACCTGAACGGCGGCTCCGGCATGTCTACGCTTGCGCTGCGGACCACAACGAATCTGCCCGCGCTGTCGGGATCGGCGATGCGGACATAGCCGAGCTTCGCCTGCATCTTCGTCCATCGCCACGTCTGGGAGAACCCTTCGCGCGTCCGGCGGATCGCCGGGTCCGGCTTCGAGAGATCGGCGGCGATGGTGCTGTCTCGCGCTTTTCCCCTCAGCCATTCGGCGGGGTGCCAGGGGAGAGTGAGCCGCACGTCGGCGTTGTTCACGTCTGCGGAGTCGAGGACGATGAAGTCACCGAACCCCCGTGCGTTCCTGATGTTCTTCTGCACACCCGCCGGGAATACGCGCCGCCAGTTCCACTCGCCGTCCTCGTGCTGCCGCAGCACGACTTTCGGGTGCTCGACGCTCGCGTGGCCGAGTAGAATCCGCCGGTCGAACAGATCGCGCACGTCATACGTCACGCGAATCGGCCCCGTCGCCACGAAAAGCGAATCCTCGTCGTCCCTGATCTCCAGCGAGTCGATCGTCGCGCCGTTGAAGAATCCGCCGCTGATTCTCCCGATGTGGATCTTCCCCTTCACCTTTCCCTTCACCATCGATTCGACAAGCGAGCGGACCCGGTCCTGGCCGAACCGGGTGTGAGTCAATGACACAAGCGCGATCACGACGAGGAGGCCGAGCGCTAACAGCACGCTCGCGCTGGCGATGACGACTCTCAGCCGGCGGGACATTCTAGAAGGCCTGGCCGATCGCGAAGCTGAACGTCAGACGGCTGCGGAAACTGTTCTGCGCCGCCGGCCTGAATGTCGAAGGGCAAACACCTTCCGCCTGGGTGATTTTCCCCGCGGTCGAGTCGGCTCCGATGTGGGATACGATCTTGTTGTTCGGGCTCACGCAGGGAAGTCCGCCGCCCTCTGCCGCCGTCGCTTCGTAATACAGCGGCCCGGCCGGGCGCGCATACGGGTTGTATCCGATCACCGCGCGAACGGGCCCGACGGGAGAGAACGCGGTCAGCTGAATGCCCGGCGTGATCTTGAACCGCACCGGTTCCGCGACCCGCCCGCCGCGGTTCCACACTGCTCCAGCATCGGTGAACAGCGTCCACTGCAACAGCTCCGGCAGCACGGGACTCTTCAGGCGAAGCTCGATATTTCCGACGCCGAGGGTGTTTCCCCCGACCGGCACGAGCCGGCGATAGGTACTCACGGAATCGGCGACGCGCAGCGCCGTATCCCCGGACGCGAGCGCAACCGGCACGAACCCGTTCGAGATGTAGATGACCGATCCGAGCTCGTTCTGCGCAAACCCCCTCACCGTCGTCGGACCACCGGCGTACAACCGCTCCTGCGGCGGCACGAACCCGGCCGCCGCTCCGAAATTTCCTCCGAATACGATTCCCCCCCGAATCCTCACCGCGAGCACGTTGCCGCCACCCGCGTCCCAATAGCGGGCCGCGTCGCCGACGAGCTTGTTGAACGTCAGCCCCCGATCGGAAAAAATCGCCGGCGACGAGTGCCTCGCCTCGAATCGCACCACCGCCCCGTGCGAGGGATTGAGCAGACTGTTCGCATTGTCCCGCGTGACGGACGCGCTCAGCACAGCCAGCCGCTGCGTTTCCTGAAGCCGCTGCCGCGCCTCGGCGTCGCAGACGTTGAACACGGCGCAGAACAGCGCCGGCTGCGCCTCAGTCCGTCCGAGATCGAGTGAGTACGCGAAGTTCACCGGCGTCCGCGCCCAGCGCTGCCACGCCAGCGAAGCAACACCTCCGATCGCCGTCGTGCGCAGGTACGCGTTGTACTCGGAGATTCGCTGGCTGTAAATCGTCAGCGTCGGAACCGTGCGCAGTCCGAAGAACACAGGCTGCCGCAGCGTCGTCCCGACGTAGTAGTTCAACCGGTCGCTGAACACGTCACGCTTCGCCTGCGGGCAAAGGCCCTCGGCGCCGTTGAGCGGCTTCCCGATTCCAATCTTCGAGACGCGCGTCGTTAAATCCAGCCGCCGTGCCCCGCGCAGGAAATTGTAGTTCGATAGTTCGCCGGTGAGGCGGAAACAATCGAGAGTGCCGTATCCGGCTCCCAGTCTCGCCGCGTGCATCGCCGCTTCCGAAAGCGTCACGTCAAGGTTGATGACGGAATCTGTCGCGCGCATCGAGGTGTCGGGCGCGATGGAAACGTGCTCATACGCTTCCGTCTGATAGAGAGCCCGCTGGGCGCCGATGATTTCGTATTCGCGGTAGAGATTGCCGGTCTTCAAGCCCATCACACGCCGCACGACCGGCGTCGGAATTGCCTGCGCCTTTCCCTGCAGCGGGACGACGCTGATGTTCAGCTTCCCAATTCTCGTCAGCGGGCCGGGGACGACGGTGAGTGTGTCCCACGCCGAGAGTCCGCCGTCGGCAAGAGCGAAACTGTTCCTAACCGAGGCGAGCGGGTAGCCGCTGTTCCGGAGGCGACGCGCAATCGTGTCGCTCGCCATCCCGATCAGAATACGGTCGAAACGCTTGCCTGCTTCCGGACCGACTCCCCGCGCGAGCTCTCCGCCCGACCGAACAGCCGAAAGCCCATTCACGATGAACGACCGCAGCACCGATTGCGGTCCTTCGTGAATCGCGAACTTCACCTCGACGCTTTGCGATCCCATCGCCCTCAATGCGGTATCCACGGTCACCTGTGGATACCCGCGAAGGCGGTAAAAGATGATCAGCCGCGCGCGGTCGTTCGGGAGCTCCGCGCGGTCGAGGCAGTGGCGCTCCGTAAACGGCAGAGGAAGAATCCTGCGCGCCCAACCGGATGGCGTGGTGACGATGATCTTTGAGAGATCGGCGTCGGTGAAGCCGTGATTGCCGGTGAAGGTGAGCTTCTTTACTTCGACGTCGCCCGGATCGCAGCGCACGTCCTGCGCGCGCGCGGAGATCGGTCCAGCAAAGCCGATTATTACGATGAGTGCCGACAGCGCCAGACGCTTGCGGCTCGCTGCCATCAACCTGTTCGAAGCCGGGCTGCGGGCGGGCTGCCGGGTGGCAGCTCCCGCGCGTCGTGCGTTTCCGTTTCCGGCTCGGCTTTCGGGCCTAGCGACCGCCTGGCCGGCGCGAGCGGATCTCGCGGCAGCTTCGACGTCGGCACCAGTGGCGTCCGCTGGATTAAGAGTTGCACTATGTAGAACGCCGCCAATCCGGCCGCGACAGCAAC
>JALYYD010000145.1 GCA_030946775.1 Gemmatimonadota bacterium | reverse complement strand
GCCACGAAGCCGGACCGTGTCGAAAAGCTGGTGCTAATCAACACGCCCGCCTTTGACGATCTCCCCGCCAAGGACATCACCCGGATGCAGCGCCGGACGGCGAAGTTCGCCTTCCGCCTCTCGCGCGGCGTGATGGGCGCGGCGCCCCTCCTCGAGGGCGTCCTTCGCGGCAGCGTCGCCGACCCGGAGAAGATGCCGATGAAGCTGGTGGCGAGATATCTGGCGCCCTTCGTCGGACCTGACGGAGGAAATCATCTTCTCGCCCTGGCGAGCTCGATCCACGATTCCGACCTCGACGAGGACGACATGAAGAGCATCGGCGCGCCGACGCTCATCGTCTGGGGCGAGGAAGACAAATGGTGCGACGCGAAGCTTCCGGACAAGCTCGCCAACACCATCCCCAGCGCCCGCCTGGTGAAGCTCCCGGGAGTGGGCAGGCTCGTCCCGGAGGAGAGCCCGGAGCACCTCACGGAGCTCATCCTCGACTTCATAAAAAAGAGGGCTGCAGCCTGAACTTTTTCACCAAAAACAGTGTCCAATCAATTAGATTGAACGAGAGTCAAAACGAACGCCAAAACACACTTTTTTCACATAATCGGACTGGATGAACAAGCAGAGACCAAAATTCCAGAAACAGCCACCGCGCACGGCGAGCCCCTTTGAGGCCGCAAGAGATGAGCTCTTCCAGCACATCATGCGCTGTGGAGTGATCGGCTCGGATATAGCAGACCAGAAGGAGTGGTTCGACAACACGCTGGAATACCTTCAGGATCGCTATCACGAGCTGTCGCCCGCCGAACTGGGCGAGCTGAGAGTCCTCGGCGAGAGATTCGCCGTACCAGCGAAGACCAAGAAAGCGGTATAAAGAAAAGGCGCCCAAGGGCGCCTTTTTTGTATGCGGCGGGGAAGCTACGCGGCCCGCGCCCTCCATAGCGCCAGCGTGTAATCCACGATCGCCCCGACGGAGAGGATCCCGACCAGCCAGACGAGTGGATCCTTCATCCGCGGAAGGATTATCACTGCCAGGAGCGCCGCCAACTGAACCACGGTAACGATCTTGCCCATCATACGCGCCTTGAACTCGACCGGCTTCAGCTTCGGGACGAGCTTCGCTACCAGAAAACCGACTGCGGTCATTATGTCACGCGACAGGAAGACGAAATATTGCGTCGTGGAAAAGATGTCGTGGACCAAATACGCGGAAACCGCCGCGAGAACGAACACCCTGTCTGCGAAGGGATCGATGAGCGCGCCGGAAGTCGTCGCTGAATTGCCGCGTCTCGCGATCCAGCCGTCGAGAAAGTCGCTCGCGCCGGCGGCGAGTATGAGCGCCGCTCTGTCGCGCGTGTCGGTCACCAGGACGAACGCGACCGCCAGCACCAGCCGCGAAAGCGAAACCGTGTTCGGAACGGTGAACAGCGCGCCACGATTCATCCGTGCCAAAGCTACCGGCGCACCGGAGCGCTTGCCAGCGCACCGCCGCATATCTAGCTTCGCTCGATGATCTCACATCGCCTGCTGGCGACGGGCTATGTCGTCTTCTCCGTCGCGGTAATCCTGTGGGACATCCTCATCGCGGGGCGCATCGCGCAGCTGCAGCGAACCCCGCGCGGATTCCAGGCCGTCACCGCCTTCGCCGGTCTCCTGCTCGCACCGGCCATTCTCGTCGGAATATCGGGCGCATCGATTCTGTACGGACGGGCGATTCAGAACGTCTCCTGGCTCTGGCCGCTGACGACGATTCTCTTCACGCTCCAGGCTCTGTACGCGGTGGGACGCCGGCTCGTCACTCCGCTGCTCGGCTTTCCCCTCCTGGCGTACGACGCGATCATAATGATCGTCGCCATCGCCAAATATTCAATCTCGCGCGGGACACAGCCGCCGGAGTTCGCTCTCGCGCTGACGGCCGCGCAGGCGACGATGCTGCGCCTGTTCTTCGCCGCGCCCGCCCTCTGGTCGCCGCTGTATCTCCAGATCCCGATGTTCTCTCCGTCGCTGCCGGGACGCTTCCGCTTCACCAAGCTCGTCCGTGCCGTCCTCGCGGTATCGGCGATCTCGATGGCGGCGCTCGTCCTGGTCGAGCTGCCGGGCGGACTGGCGGCCGTGCGGAGTTACCGCTCTCACGCCAAGGATCAGCTCCAGGAGCACCCGGACGGAGATTTCAGGATCGGCCTCAAGGTCTTCCCCGACCTTCGCAGCGGACCGCCGCCCCTCGCGCTGAAGAGCGATCTCGAGCTCGCCGATTCGATGGGAGTGGACGCGATCAGCATCGTCATCGATCCCGAGGCGGCGAAGGGAGTCGCGCTCGATTCCATTGCCCATTCAGTTGATCAGGCGCGTACCGACAGCACGCTGCTCATCGTCTCGCTCGGCTATCCCAAGGATGCCAAATCGCTCTTCCTGAAGTCGAGCTCGGCGTACACCGACGAGCGCATCCGCGACGTGAACAGGATCGCGAGGCGCCTGCGCCCCGATTATCTCATCCCCGCCGTTTCACCCAATGGCGAGGGTAATCGGCTGATCGGATCGCAGCCGCCGGCGTACTGGGCCGGCTATCTGACGCGTGCGGCGAATCTCGCGCACTACGTGAATCCGCACATCAAGGTCGCGGTCGCGGTGAGCTCGTACGGCACGCGCGACAGCGCACTGTACTCGTGGGCCGCCGGCCCGCAGTCGAAGGTGGACGTCGTCGGGTTCGATCTTCTCGCCGGATTCGACGGCGTGACATCGACGGATTCGTACAAGCGCATCGCCAAGAGATGGATGAAGCAGTACGCCGATCATCCGAAGGAGCACTGGGTCTTCGCCGCCGGCGGATATCCGATGGTGCACGGCGAGCCGAATCAGGAGCTGGCGCTGTGGGATGTTCTCTCCTGGGCGACGGCGCAGCCCGCCATCAAGGGGTTGATCGTCTATGAAGCGGGCGACTACGACGCATCACGCGGACTCCGCGCTCCGGGCGGCCACCTTCGCTCCTCTGTCGCCGCGGTTCTCCGCGCCCAGCGGCTCCTCGCCGAGAGCGGCCCGAAGTAGCTAGACGGTCCGCTCTACTCCGCGGACAACCGCCTCGACCAGCTCATTCGTCTTGAAGGATTCCTTCGCGAGCCGCTGAATCTCGGCCGCTGTGACCGCTCGCACACTATCGTCGTACGAGGCGAGCTCGGAAAGCCCGGCCCCGAACAGCCACGCATCGAGCATTTCGCCGAGGATGTTGCCGCCGCTCTCCTGGCTGATCGCGTGCGACCCGATGACAAAATCCTTGGCGCGAGCGAGCTCTTCTTCCGACACCTCCGCCGCGCGAAGGCGCTCGAATTCCGCGAGTAGCGCGGAGCGCGCTTCGTCCTCCTTGCCCGGCGAGGTTGCGATGTAGGCGATGAACATTCCGCCCAGGCGCAGATCGCGCGCGGAAAGATGAACGGTGTAGGCGAGCGACCGCTTGTCGCGGAGCTCATCGAAAAACCGTCCGCCGAGCCCGCTGGCGATCGTGCCGAGCAGATGCGCCGCCCAGCGCGAGTGGTCCGAGCGTGACGGACCGGGAAAGGCGAGAGCGAGGGCAGTCTGCGCCTTGTCACGATCTTCGCTAACGGTCCTCGGCGAGTCGGTCCATTTCGGCGGCGCGATTTCGTCAGGATCCGAGGGCTCGATTTTTTGCAGCGCTGCCGCGGCCATTCGCGCCGCTTCGCGCGGTTCGATGTCGGCGACGATTCCGATCGCCATTGGAGAGCGAAGTACGTTGCGCGAGTGCCAATTCCGAAGATCGTCGACAGTGAGCGACGCCAGAGAGTCTTCCGTGCCGCTCGCCGGAATTCCGTACGGATGAGAGGGGAACGCGGCCGCCGTCAGCATCCGAATCGGGTAGCGCATCATGTCATCGCGGATGAGCGCCAGATTCGAAAGCGCGACGCGCCGCTCCGTCTCCATCGCTTCGGCGCCGAATGCGGGATTGACGATGACATCGCCGAATAGAGCGAGCGCCTCGCCGAAGCGCGGTGTCGGTACAGACATCGACCAGCCGAAGCTCTCCGTTCCGGCGCTCGCTCCGAGCGACGCGCCGAGTGATTCGGTAGCCTGGGCGATCTGTTCCGACGTGAGCGAGGTTGTGCCCTTCAGCATCGTGCGCGCGGCGATCAGTGTCAGGCCGGCGCGCGCGGGGCCATCGTTGACCGCGCCGCCGATCCCGTGTGCGGCGATGTGCGCGATCGGTGAGCCAGCTTTCCGCCGAACGAGAATCGGCACCCCATTCGCAGATCTGAAAACGGAGACGCCGGCTTCTTCGCGCACGAACACGACATCACTCACTGGGGCCAGCGGGCTGAGCGCAACCGGATTCGGCGACGAAAGATCGCCGCCCGGCGCAGCGTTCTTCAGCAGGCGCTCCATCTCCGCCGAATCGTTGGCCACTGCGGACGCGCTGTTCGGGCGATAGATCAGCGCCGCCGCGCGATCGAGAGACAAATACTCCGCGACGACCCGGTTCACATCGTCCGAAGTCGTGGAGATAAATCCGGCACGATATTCATCGCCGAGCTTCCACCCGCCCATCGATTCCCACTCGGCGAGATACATCGCTCTCCCCTGCGCGGTCTCGAGCCGCCGCGCCCAGTGCGCGTCGAACATGCTGCGCACGCGGTCCAGCTCGGATTTCCCAACCGTGGCTGATGCGAGTGCGTTGACATCAGACCAAATCGCGGACATCGCGCTCGCCGCCTTCGCCGGGTCTGACTCGGCGTGGACGACGAAAACACCGAGCTCCGTCGGAGTGTGATTGCCGGCGGAGACATAAGCGGCGAGCCGCCTTTCCCGCACCGAGCGGTAAAGGCGGGACGCACGTCCCTCGCCGAGAATGGATGCAACGAAATCGAGCCTGGGAGTATCCGGATGGAGTGCCGCCGGGGTACGCCACCCGATAACCACCTGTGATTGACCAACGTCTCCGGAGAGCTCTCGATATCTGAAGCCGGTGTGCTCCGGCTCGGACGGCCCGCGGTCGCGGTCGGGAATGCCTCCGGGAAGGTTTCCGTAAAGCGACTCGACAAGGCGCATCGTTTCGCCGGCATCGACGTCTCCCGAAATCGAAAGGACGGTATTCGCAGGCCGATAATATTTCCGATAGAACGAATGCATCCGCTCGCTCGTCAGACCGCGAAGCCCTGCCTCCCGCCCGATGCGCCAGCGGCGAATGCGATGCCGATCGTGCAGCAGCTCGAACAGCGTTTCCGTCGCCACTGCGGATGGATTGTCCGCTTTTCGCTTCGCTTCCTCGATGATGACTTCCAGCTCGCGCGCGAGCTCTTCGCGATCGATCAGAGAATTCGCGTACGCGTCTGACTGGATGCGCAGTCCGCGCTCGAGCGCGCTCGACGGAAGGACCGTGTAGTAAACGGTGTTGTCGTAAATCGTGTGCGCGTTGAGATGCCCGCCCGCAGCCTTAGTCTGCTTCGCGATCTCGCCGACGCCGCGAGTCGGAGTTCCCTTGAAGTACATATGCTCGAGCACGTGCGCGATTCCCGTCTCGTCGTCGCTCTCGTCGAAGTAGCCAGCGTTCACGTAGGTGACGATGGCGACGGCCGGAGCGGTTTGGTCGGTCTGCACGAGGACGGTGAGTCCGTTTGGCAGAACGGCGCGGGTAACGCTGGATTCGTTGATCAGCTGCGAGGCCCACCATACAAAAAATCCCCGGCTGCCGTCCTGCAGCCGAGGATCCTTTCAGATCCCGTTCGGAGGCCGGCGGCTATCACAACGTCGGCTGGCGGATCGGCGGCGGCGCGGCGCAGGCAGTCCAAGCGCCGGTGCCGGCGTGGTTGAGGAACGTCGTCGCTTCGACTGTTCTGTTCAATCGCATCAACGTGCAGCCGAGGTAGCCCTGTGCGGCGCGGTCGGTGGGATCGGCAGCGGCAGCGCGAACAAAGAATCTGCGCGCGACGTCGTAGTTCTTGCTCGAGAACATCACCAGTCCCATCTCGCGGAGTGCGACGTGATTCCTGGGCTCGAGGCGCAGCGCCTCGTCGAGCCGCGCGCGCGCGGTGGCGAGATCGCCATCTTCACGCGAGAGCCGCGCGAGGAAGATGTGAGGATCGGCCACCTTGTCATTGTCGCGCGCCGCCTGGGCGAAGTTTTGCCGCGCCGATTCCCGCTGCCCGTTCTGCATCGCGGTGATGCCCGCGCTGAGATGGCTGTCGTATCCGCCGCGGCTTGCCATCGCGTAGTATCCGCCGACGATCAACGCGAGTATCAGCAGGGGGACGCCGAGCTTGAGCCATAGAGGAACAGCGCGCCAACGATCGCCGAACGTCGCAGCCACGGAATAGCCGCCGGGCGGCGTCGCCGAGGGGCCCTCATATGGTACGTTCGCTTTCGACGGAGTATAAGGATCGGCCTGCGCGCGCGACCCGTGGGGGGAATACGGCGATGGCGGCGCGTACGGCGAATCGGAATATGGGGAATCGTCGTGTGCCGCTGCGCTGTTCCCGCTCGCCGCCCGTTCGAGTGCCGCGAAACCGGTTTGTGCCGCCTCTTTATCTCCCGGAGTCGGAGTGTAGCTGGTGCGGTTCACTCTATCGCGCGCGGCGAGAAACTCGAGCACCGAATGCGCCTGATCGAGAGAGATGACCTCTCCCTGCCGCGCGACGCGCACGAGCTGCTGGCCGCCGAGCGATTCCTGGCCGACGAGCGCGCGCAGCGCCCGCTCGGCGGAATTCCAGAGATCGATGATGTCGGCTGCGGTGTCTTCCGGGCCGCGGGCGCGATCGAGATGCGCCAGCGTCTGCCGCCCATCGCTCAGCGCGGCATTCGCGCCCTGCCGGTCCGCCTGCGTCACCGCACGATACGAAGCAAGCCCGCCGTGGCGCTTCCTTTAATGAAGCTCTCGGCATTTTCCGTCGGGATCTGCATTCCCGTCAGCGCGTGTCCGCGCTGCGCTTCGGTCGCCATGAACTCGGCGAGCGAGTTGCCGCGCGCTTCTCCGTTCACTGCGCGCATCTTCTCCAGGATTTCCTCCCACGTGCCGTCGAGAGCGTAGCCGTCGCGAAGGGTGACGCGGTGCGAATCCACTCCCGTCCCGGAGGCCGGCTCACCGCCGGGCTCGACTTTGGCGACGGAGAAGCTGTTGAGGAGCGCTCCGAACAGCTCGAGCTGCCCGCGCGCCTCATTCTGTGCTGCGTCAGCCGCGCGTGCTTCGATCTCGGCGAGCATCTCATCGATGTCGTCGAGCTCGCCGCCGAGATCTTTCAGCCGGTCTTCCCACGGTTTCAGCTCGGGGTCACCGTCACGCAGACGATAGACCATTTTCTTGAGCTCGATGAGCCGCCAGATGCCGAGCTCGTCCCAGTGATCTTCGGGAGTCGAGCGGTCGAGATGGTAGAGCGCCGCCTCGTAGTCGCCGCGATCGTAGAAGATGTTGCCGAGGTAGATGCGGGCTTCGGCGTGGTCGGGGTCGAGCTGCAGCGCGCGGCGCAGCGTCGCGATCGCGCCATCGTCGTTGCCAAGACGATGCTCGGCGTATCCGATGCACGAAACCGCTTCAGCGGCGTCGGGCGACTGGTTGGACGCGATCTCGAAGTACTCCTTCGATTCCTCGATGAACCCTTCGCGGAAAAGCGCGCGGCCGACCTGCAGCATCAGCTCGATGTCGTCCTGATAACCGAGCTCGAGCGTGCGGCGAAAGCTCTTCAGAGCCGCCGCCTGCTGACCGAATTTTAGAAGAGTCTCGCCAAGACCGGCGAGCGCGTCCTCGTGATCGGGATCGAGGACGAGTGCTTCCTCGAAGCTGCGCCTGGCCCAGGCGAATTCTTCACGGGCGTGATAGGCGTAACCGACACCGATATGCAGTTCGACTGCATTAGGGTACAGCGTGAGTCCTTCTCGAAGTACGTCTAGGGCCTCGTCGTACTGGCCTTCGTTATAAAGCTGGTGTGCGCGCTCATCGTACTCCTCAGAACTCAGAAATGGTGTTGGCATCTGTTCACACCCTCCGAAATGACGAGTCTTTGGAATTGTACCATTTCGACACCGCTTTGTTCAAGGACGATTTTTCCAGACGATTCGCACTCAAGTGACCACGCTCGCTCGTTCCGCGAACTTTTCCCAGGCGCCAGTCTCGATCGCTGTCGTGATGCTGGAGATCGCTTCGTCGACTTCTTCTTCCCGCGTGAAGAAGTGTGGCGCTATTCTAATACCCGCGCCGACGCGGTAATCCACCAGAATGTCGCGCGAAAGCAGGAACTGGGTCACTTCGTATCCGTGAGGCACATCCAGGGCCACAGTGCCTCCCCTCTGCGACGGATCGCGGGGCGCGAAGACCTTGTATCCGAGCTCATCGGCGCGTTCAACGAGATGCGACGTCAACCGTACGCTCTTCTCGCGAATCGCCGCGATTCCCGCTTTTCGCAGGATCTTCGCGCCCTCGGCGGCGACGTAGAGCGCCGGAATCACCGGCGTTCCGTTGAGCCAGCGGAAGGCGCCGGTGGTGTACTCCATCGTGTCTTCGAAGTCGAACGGGCGCGTGTGGGCCTGCCATCCGGTCATCGCGGGGCGAAGCTGATCGCGAACCTTGGGGCTTA
>JALYYD010000102.1 GCA_030946775.1 Gemmatimonadota bacterium | reverse complement strand
ACTGCTCTTTCGGCAGGGTCAAGCATCGGTAGAATCCTCGCAAGTTGCAATGCTAAGCGCTGCCGTTGAAGCGCCAGTCTCTCCTAGAAAGCGATTGGGCTTGATAGCTAAGTAAGCGGCTCGTTATGCGCAGCTAACGCGGCCTTGATATGCACCGGAACTGGACTCACCTCCCGCCTGCGTTTCAGATACGTTGCCAGAACGTCACGCGCGCGATTTGTGTCGCCCAGATGTCGCCATCCTAAGTAGAGCGAATACGCCTCGTAGTCGTGCCTTCCCGTCTCGCGAAAGTGGTCGTGGTATGAGCCGAGACGCTCGACGGCCGATCTTAGTAATTGATCGCCATCATTCCTCAGAACGTGAAATCGCACTTCTAGTGCAGCCATGGCGCATTTCCACTGAAGCGTTTGCTCTGTCTCCGACATGGAAAGCGTGCTCTTGAGTCGCTTCTCGGCCTCAACTAAATCGCCCTCGGCGAGGGCAAGTTTAAGCGCGACCCAGCTCACGCGTATGAACTCTCCACGGTTATCACATATCATATTGAAATTGTCGAATTTGTCGAACCATTTTCGCGCGCCTGCGGCGTCTTCGAGGTCGAGAAGAACCCGTACGATTTCGAGACCGAAATGCCACGCACGCGCGCGTAGCTTGAGTTCCATCATTCGATCGTAGGCTTCTGTAAGCAACGCGAGTGCTTCCGAAGTATGCCCGCTCAGGAGGTTCGCGAAGGCGGCATTCGAAAGTGCCGATCCCATCCGAACGGGATCATCCAAAACTCGCGCTGCCAGCGCCAAGTTGTTGGCCAATTCATAGACGCGGGAACCATCCTCCCGAACGCAGTGATACACGAGTGCAACTTCCTGAGCATCAACAGTTGAGCCGAGAGGACCGTTGAGGAGATCAGCAATGGGACGAAAGATCTCGTCCATAAGGGGAGTGTTTCCAAGATCGGACGCAGCCTTGATCCCAATTGCCGCAGCGCGGAGTCGATGGCCCGGGTCCGAATTGGAAGCGCCAATGCAGGCGAGTGTGCGCGAAATTATTTGGTCATTGTCTACAATGCACCGCCACATAGCGAGCAAATACATGAGTTCGCGGTGATCGTGGGTGTCGCTTGAAACGTCGGCGCCGTATTGCGGAAGCAGCGTTGCGTAGACCGCCCTCCAGTTGTTAGCTGCCTGAAGAGCAAATAATTCCTTGTCCAGCAGCAGATTCGAGTCCTCTTGATTTGAGCAATTTTGTCGAATTTCGCAGTACTTTTCTGCTGCCTCCTGCGGCAGTCCGACCTTGATCATCTGTTGTGCGCTCTGCGTGGCGCGTCGCATGTATTCGGGTTCGTTCCCCGCTTTCTTCCAATGCTTCGCACAAGCCCAAAGCAACGCCGTATCCTGAATCTCTCCGCCCAGCTCCGCCTCCAGCACCTCCGCCGCCCTGCGGTGCAGAAACGCCGTCGCGTGGGGATCCAGCTCCTTCAGCGCCACCGTTGACACGAGGTCGTGCCGCGGACGCAGATGGAAGTCTCCACTCGCCGAAGTAATCTTCCGCTCCGGCGACAGCATCGATGCCTTCGACAATTCACTCAGCGCCGCCAGCAGCATGTACGGCTCCTGATGAAGCATCATCTCCACCCTCGGCAGTGTCGACTGCTCGCCGAGCACCGAGCACGCCTGCAGAAGCTGCGTTCCATCGGTGCTCAACCGGGAAAACCGTTCGCGGATTACCGTCATCAGCGAGGGCGGGATCGTGTGGCGCTGCTTGGTCTCGAGCCACTGCTTCACCAGCTCGTGCAGGAAGAACGGATTTCCATCTCCAACCTTTCTGCACCATTCGAAGAATTCGTCGTCACGCTTTTCATTTGTAGCCTCGAACATCTCGCTGACTAGTGCCGTCGCCGCTTCCTCTGAAAGCGGGCGAACGTGATGGGCGATGAGCCCCGCCCGCGTGCACGCTTCGAGCAGCGGATTCTCCCGCAGCCGCGATGTGAAAAGGAGGAATACGCGCTTCTTGGACGACCAATCCGCTAGTTGGCCGAGTATCCGCGCGCTCGCGGAATCCATCCAATGCACGTCCTCGACGACCAGCATCAGGCACTGCTCTTCCGACACCGCATCGATGAGATCGAAGATTGCGAGGCGAATCAACTCGAACATGCTCTGCGGATCCACCTCCATCGCGTGCTTCGCATCGCGCCCGGTGTCGAACTGTGTCAGCCGCTTAAGATCGGCAATGGTATCAGGCGAGCAGCCGAGCGCTCCGCGCATTTCGAGGAGCTGGGGGACAGCCTCTACGAAGACGGAGAGCGGTCGTTGTGTATCCCCGCGCCGGCAGGCTACGCTTCTCACCTGAACCCCCTGCAGCTCGCCGAACCTTCGCAGCTCGGCCGCGAGCCGGCTCTTGCCAATGCCCGGATCTCCGAAAAGCAGACAACAGCGTCCTTCACCACCGCGCGCATCGTCGAGGAGTGTTGTGAGGAGCTGCATGTCAGACTCGCGGCCGACGAAAATTCCTTCTGTTCGACCCGCCATCGTCGCCTCCGGAACTCGTTCCGCGATTCGCTTTCGCATCAGGTTCGCCGGGAGCTTGAGATCTCCGCTGCCCGGACCAAGGTCGGCGACATAACGGTCGAGCTTCGATACCGCCTCACGCTTGGCGCCCCGCATCGCCGAGGCCTCCGCTCCGGCGAGAACCGCCTCCTCATTGAAGGGGTCGACTTCCAGACACATAGCAGTCAGTCTTTCGACTCTCATCCAATCGCCGCGGCCGCGCGCGCGACGGATGTCGCTTATCAAAAGCCTGCTGGCGGCCGCCCCGAACTCTCTTCGCTTTGAATCGAGCCAGTCCGAGTAGTCGCGCGAGAAGTTGGGGGAATAGCCGGGGAGGAACTGTAGCGACCCGATTGAATCGACATCGCTCGTGCCCGGGCCGAACAAGAGATCGATGTCGGAATGATGCTCCTGTCCGCCTAGGGCGACGGTGCCGCGAGTCGTTTCCAAGGGCACGCCAGCCTGTCTAAGCTCCAACAGCACCTGTCGCAGGCGGTGCTGGCGAGGCTCGTCGTCGATTCCCGGCCAGAGCAGATCCGCCAGAAAGGTTCGAGCTACGGGCTTCGCGCGCTCTAGGAAAAGGTAGAGCGACGCAGCGAACGCTCGACCCTGAGCCGGCGAAATCCTGGCCAAAGGGGTCAGAATCTCCGCTCTTCCCAACGCATGCAGGGAAACGATCAGATGGACCACCGTGCAAGATGGTAGTGTTCCGTCAGCCGCCCGTCAGGGCAGCCAAGTTGATGCACTGATCCGATTATGCGCGGATAAAAAGAAACCCGCCAGTGACGGCGGGTCGATTGGGAATGTCGCGCTGCGTACAGAGGGGAAACCTACGGAAGCACGAACTCCACCGACGTCTCCACGGGATGATTCTCGCTCCGCAGCGTTGCGATCGCGGTGTACGTCCCGCGAAGTCCCTTCGTGTTCCAGCGCTCTTCGAAAACGGTTTCCGCGCGCCCCTTGAGCAGCTTGTTCCGAATCGCCTGCGTGAACATTCTCCCGCGGCTCCATCTCCAAACTTCCTTCCCGCTCTCGTCGAGAACCACGAACTCGTGCGTCTGCCCGCTCGGGAATCGCAGCTCGATCATCTTCTGCGTGTTGTTGCCGACGTGCAGCGCAAAGCTCACCGACTCATCGTTCACATCTTTCCCGTCCACGTTCACGTCGAGCGTCGTACCAAGTGCGTCAACGGTTTTTGTGCTGCGATGTTTGGTGGTGTTCGCCGCATCGTCATGCGAGAACGATCCGCGCGCAAACGCCACGGATGCTGCAACAAGTAGTGGGAGGATCAGACGATTGGGCAGCACTATTCAGCTTCTCGGCGCAAAAAAACGTTTGTACAAGCGGAGGTCTCACATTCGTGAGTACTGTAACTTATCTACATATTGACGAACGGTCAATGGCGAGCGTCACGCAAAGTGGCCTGGTGTCAGGGGTTACATGACAGTCACAAATCTGATGCCCATTCGGTGGCTGTTCGCAAAATGTGAAAAACATGTCGATAATATTGCTGCGCTTTCGCTATCGATTTCCTCCCCGAATCACGTTCCCGCCGTGCTTGTGAAAAATATCACAAGGGAATAAATTTCCTCCCGGATGATGAATGAGATCCGGGGCACCGGGAGCAACAAGTCTCTCTCCGGCAACGACTTCGCCGGAGCGGGAATTCAGTTCGCCGTCACCCTCGTCCTCTTCATCTTCCTCGGCAGCTGGCTCGACAAGCGGTACGGAACAAGCCCGCTCTTCATCCTGGCCGGCGTGGTGGTCGGAGGAGGCGGCGGCTTCTACAGTCTCTACCGGAAGGTCCTGGCTGCGCAGAAGGCGGATGATCAAAGACGGGAAAAACGGCAAGAGACTAATGACGGCTGAAGCGTGCTGAAGTTCGTCGCGGTTTCGCTGGGGCTCATCGGGGTCTTGGGCCTGATTCTCGCTCGGGTTTTCCCCGGGCCGGAGTCGGTCAGGGCGATAGAGGCAAGCGCGGTGCTGGCGTTCGTCATCCAGGTGATGACTTTCTGGGCGCTGATGCCGCCGAAGGGCCGGCCGGATTTTGCGGGCGGAGTTTTGATCAGATGGGGTGCGGGAGCTGTCGTGCGATTGCTCTCGCTGCTGTTATACGGATTGGTCGCGACGAAGCTCTTCGGGATGCCGGCGGCGCCGGCGCTCGTCAGTCTCGCCGCCTTCTACTTCGCAACGATGCTGGCTGAACCATTGATGCTAAAGAATGCAAGCTAAACTGGACATCATCACCCCACACATCACCGACTCGCACGCGCTCGACCTGCCGTGCTTCAAGACGGGATGGGTCTGCGAGCACGAGCTGCCGCGGTGGGATCCGATTCACATCGGAAGAATGGCGATCGACATCTCGCCGACGAAGCACGTCGTGATGCTGTGGGTCGCCGCGATCATCTCGCTGACGCTGATGCTCATCGCAACGCGAGCTCACCACAAGGCGACAGCGACCGGCGCTCCCGCCAAGGGCGGTCTCGCCAACGGGCTCGAGGCGATGGTGCTCTACATTAGGCAGGAAGTGATCCTCCCCAATGTCGGCCACCACGGCAACGGTTACGTGCCCTTCCTGCTCACGATCTTCTTTTTCATTCTGTTCGCGAATCTTCTGGGGCTGATTCCCTACGGCTCCACGGCCACGGGTAACATCTCCGTCACGGCGACGCTGGCGCTGATCTCCTTCGTCGTCGTCGAGATCGCGGGAATGAGAGCGCTGGGCAAGAACTACATCAACACGATCATCTTCTGGCCCCACGACATGTCGCTGGGGATGAAGCTGTTCATCTCGCCGATCCTGACGCCGATCGAGCTGATCGGAAAGTTCACCAAGCCGTTCGCGCTCGCGATCCGTCTCTTCGCCAACATGACGGCCGGGCACGTCGTCGTGCTCGCCCTCATCTCGCTCATCTTCACCTTCGGCAGCTGGTTCCTTGCCGGCGTGCCGGTGGCGATGGCGTTCGGCATCATGATTCTCGAATTGTTCGTCGCATTTCTGCAGGCGTTCGTCTTCACGCTTCTGGTCAGCGTTTTCATCGGTCTGATCCGCGAGGGCGCACACTAACGCGGAGCCGGCTCAGCTTCGCGTACGTATCCGGCTGAGTGGCCGGAGAATTCCGTTGGGATTTGGAAGAGTCCCGCTGACGGAAAGCAGTCGCAAGACTGCGAGCGTGTTACTTAACGTGTTACTGATGGAGATTCTCAAATGACGATTCTTCCGCTGTTGCAGGCCGCTGGAAACTTCTCGCGCGAGTACACCGGCGCGTGGGGAATGCTCGGAGCCGGAATCGGCGCCGGACTGGCGACGATCGGAGCCGGCATCGGCATCGGCCGTCTCGCCGGACAGGCGATGGACGGAATGGCGCGTCAGCCCGAAATGGCTGCCCGCATCCAGACGGGCGCGATCATTTTCGCCGCGCTCATCGAAGGTGTGGCGCTGTTCGCCGTCGTTATTGCGTTCCTGATCCAGGGAAAGTTCTAGAACTGCGACGAGTGACAACTGACTACTGACGAGTGAACACGGTACGGACTCTCGTTTCATTCACTCGTCATTAGTCACTCGTCAATTCTCACACTGAGTTTTCAAATGCACACGTTTCTATTGCTGCTCCAGTCCGTGCCCGAAGAGGCCGCACCCAAAGCGAATCTCCTTTCGCCGAGCGGCGGTCTGATGTTCTGGACGCTCGTCGTCTTTCTCATTCTGTTCTTCGTTCTAGGAAAGTTCGTCTTCCCGAAGATCACCGCCGCCGTCGAGGCGCGTGAGAAGGCGCTCGAGGATGCGATCGAAGGCGCGAAGGCGGACCGTGAAGCTGCAGCCAAGTATCTCGAAGAGCAGCGCGCGGCGATCGAAGCCGCCCGCAACGAGTCGCAGAAGATTCTCGCCGAGGGACGCTCGATGGGCGAGAAGCTCCGCGGCGAGATGATGGAAGAGACGCGCGTGCAGCAGCAGGCGATGCTCGACCGCGCCCGCCGCGAGATCGAAGCGGAGCGCAACCGCGCCATCGCCGAGATGCGGAGGGAAGCGGTTGACCTCGCCATCGCCGGCGCGTCCAGGGTGATCGAGAAGAACCTCGACCAGAAGTCGAATCGGGACATCGTCGAGAAGTTCCTCTCGTCCATCCCGACCGCCGGCGCCGCGCCGCAGCAGGCCGCGCCGAAGAACGACGACGCTTCGCCCTACGCGGACGCCTGATGCGCGATTCGACGATCGCCCGCAACTACGCCGAGACCCTCATTGCGCTCGCCGACAAGGCGGGGGACAGGGAAGGTTGGGGAGAGCTCGTGCAGGACATCGCCGACGCGATCGAGAGCGACATCAAGCTGCGGCGTTTTCTAGAGTCGCCGCGCATCTCGGAGCAGGAGAAGTCGTCGGTGCTGGCGAAGGCGTTCGGCGACAAGGTTCCGCCGCTGTTTCTCCGGTTCCTGCAGATTCTCGTCACCAAGCGCCGCCAGATGCTCGTGCCGGCGATCGCGTCCGAGTATCACGACATTCTCGACCAGTCGGAGTCGCGCGTCCACGCGAACGTCACTGTTGCACAGCAGCCCGGCGACGGTGAAGAAGCCAGGATCGCGGAGCAGCTGAGCCGAGTGCTCGGCAAGAAGGTTGTGACCCACGTGAATGTGAACCCGGCGATCCTTGGCGGAGTGATCGTGAAGGTCGGAGACACTGTGATGGACGGATCGCTGCGGAGAAGGCTGCACAGGCTGCGGTGGCAGATTACGCGGCGAGTCGCGGGATGAAACTGCGGACATAGAACTGCAACCTTTTGGCTGTTGGCAACTCAAGCTGATGGCCGCTAGCTACTGAAGTTGCACCGAGCCCCGTAAACCGGGGCTTTTTTCATTAGGGAGCTTTGGAGCTTTCCGCGGACGCGTTCGGCGGCTGTCTGGGGGATTAAACGCACGTGGTCGGGGCTTCGCTCTTGGTGGACCCTTTCTATATATAGTTGCAGCAAACAGCCCCGGACCCGCGTATAGGTGGCAGAGCGCGCGAACAGCGCGTTCGTCATATTCGCAACCTACGCAATGATACTTTTCAATCCCAAGTGCACCGGCGGCGCCGTCTTCGCGCTCCTCGCTGCTTCGACCTTTTACTTCGCGCCGGCCGCGGTTGCCCAGGCGACAGGAACGCCGCCTGTGACGCCACCCATGGTTGTTCTCCCCGGCCGCACGACGACGTCGCCAATGGCGGTGTCGCTCGACCAGGCGGTGCGAAT
>JALYYD010000068.1 GCA_030946775.1 Gemmatimonadota bacterium | reverse complement strand
GGCCTGTAGTCGTCGGGCCGCGACTTGTTTCTACCCATCCTTCACTCGTTTCAAAGCGGTCACGAGATCTTTCGCCACTGGCGAAAGAATTCCGCCGAGCAGAGAGAAGAGGACCAGGCGGGGAAAGCTGATGGACATTACCGCGCTGCTGCGCTGCAGCCAGGTGAGCACGATGAACATCGCGACGATGCCGACGGCATTCGCGGCAGTTTGATTCCATGACGCCCATCTGTCGCCAGTGTAAAGCTGAAATCCGTCCAGCCGCCGTTTCACTATTTGCCGCAGCCGCGCGAATCGCTCGGCGTGTTCCTTCACCGCCTGACGCTGTTCGGGAGTCGGACTGGTGTCGGCGATGCTGACGAGCGCCGATGTGCCGTCGGCGTACCACCGCCCGATGTCATCCGGCTTCGCCCCCACCGTCATCAGGCGGTAGAGATCCGGATACTCCGATGGCGACGAGAGCGCGATGTCGGCGGCGTCTTGAATGGAGCCCATCATACGCGACAGATCGAGTGCAAAGATCGCGTGAGCAGGTACCGTATGAAACGCGTGCAGCAGCGGCAGGTGTCCGCCGCGGTTGAGAAGCCGCTCCGTCTCCAGTGCCGATTCGTCGGCGGTTACGCCGGTGCAAAGCTGAATCATCTCTGCCAGGGCTCGGGAATGACTCGCGGCCGGCACGCCGGGAATGTCGGCGCCGAGTGGAGTGCGCATTACCCAGCGGGTCCAGCGGAGTGCCTGGAATTTCGTGCGAGAGTCCAGTAGTCGCTTTGCTACTTCGATCAACGCCATCGACAGCGCGCCGACGGCGGCCAGCGCCGCGAGATATCGGAGCAGGAAGTCTGTAAAGAGATTGACTGCCGTCACTACACCGTCGGGGGTCGGCGTCGCCGATTGCAATGCAGGAAAAAACGGCATTGTCACCTCGCGTGCGGCGGGTTTTGCGTGCCCCCCGAATGTCGCCGCGATACGCGACGGCGGCAACAATTTTTCGAGTTAGGCCTCGATCTCGTCCACGAAACACCACCTCCAGCTCTCGCCCGGCTCGAACGACTGGACGGTCGGATGTCCGGAGGAATGGAAATGTTTCGTAGCGTGCTTGTTCTTCGACGAGTTGCAGCAGCCGATGTGTCCGCACTGTAGGCAGCGGCGCAGATGCACCCAACTGTCGCCCGAGGCGAGGCACTCTTCGCATCCTTCGGCTCGCGCAGGTGCATTGTCGCTCGCTCCGAGGTGTTCGCAAACTGCCATTGGTTCTCCGGAAGTAGGCGTCGCGGAAAACAACAGCAAGCGCCCCCCGATTACCAGCCCAGAGATTTCTGGCGGCTCGCGAAACGTCCGGCGCGCGATATCTTCGCAGGAGACGCGGGCTCAACCCAGCAACAAGGAGCAGAGATGGCGAATGTGACTCTTAAGGCAACCAGCATCATGCCCTCGATTACGGTGAGCGACATCGAGGTGAGCCGCCGGTTTTACGTCGACGGCCTCGGCTTCACGCTCAAGGACGAATGGAAGGACGACTCGGGCAAGGTGAACGGGTTGATGCTGAGCGCCGGCAGCGAGGCGCACGGAATAGGTGTCGCGCAGGACGATTTCAAGAAAGGACGCGATCGCGTGAAGGGAATCGGAACTCGAGTGTGGATCGAAACCAATGACGTCGCTGCAGTTGCGGCGAGCATCAAGGCCGCTGGGTTTCCACTCGAGAGCGAGGCCGCGCCGCTGCCGTGGGGTCCGATAGGTTTTATGGTTTCGGATCCCGACGGGTACAAATTCACCGTGCTGGAACCCAGCCCGTAACGCAAAATCCGGCGTCATTCAGGGAGGTGGCGAGGTTCTGGCGCGCGACCATCACAATTATGATTAATTCGCCGGATAAGTCGTTATTCCACAATGGTTTATGGGGGCCGAAAATCCTTGAGTTTTCGGCCTCTTTTCGCTAGATTGGGGGAGTGCATTTTCGGGCAGTTTCAAGCGCTTCCAACCCTCCCAAATGACCGCTCCAAACAACCGAGAGCGCATCCTCCCGCGCCTCATCCACGAAGAGATCAAAGAGTCGTTCATCAACTACTCGATGAGCGTCATCGTCTCTCGCGCGCTGCCCGACGTGCGCGACGGACTCAAGCCGGTGCACCGCCGGGTTCTCTACGCGATGAACGAGCTCGGTCTCGTCCCCGGTCGCCCGTACAAGAAGTCGGCGACGGTCGTCGGAGACGTGCTCGGCAAGTACCATCCGCACGGCGACTCGTCGGTGTACGATGCGCTCGTCAGAATGGTGCAGGATTTCTCGCTCCGTTATCCCCTCGTTGACGGCCAGGGAAATTTCGGAAGCGTGGACGGAGATCCCGCCGCCGCCTACCGCTATACCGAAGCGCGCCTCACGCGCGTGGCGATGGAGATGCTCGCCGACATCGACAAGGAGACGGTCAACTACGCTCCGAACTTCGATGACCGGCTGCAGGAGCCGACAGTTCTGCCGTCGGCGATTCCGAATCTTCTCGTCAATGGCTCGTCCGGCATCGCCGTCGGAATGGCGACGAACATCCCGCCGCACAATCTCAAGGAAGTCACCGACGCGCTCATCGCGCTGATCGATAATCCCGATCTCGAAGTCTCCGAGATCAGAAAGCACATCAAGGGCCCCGATTTCCCGACCGGCGGATACATCTACGGCCGCGCCGGCATCAAGGATTATCAGGAGACAGGGCGAGGTCGCATCGTGATGCGCGCCCGCGCCGTCATCGAGGAGAAGGAGAGCTCGAGCAAGTCGCAGATCGTCGTCAACGAGCTGCCGTACCAGGTAAACAAGGCGAAGCTTGTGCTAGACATCGCCGAGCTCGTGCGCGACAAAAAGCTGGAAGGGATCTCCGATCTGCGCGATGAATCGGACAAGGATGGAATGCGTCTCGTCATCGAGCTCAAGCGCGATGCGATTCCGCGCGTCGTACTCAATCAGCTGTTCAAGCACACGACGATGCAGTCCACCTTCGGCGTGATCATGCTGGCGCTGGTTCCGGACG
>JALYYD010000067.1 GCA_030946775.1 Gemmatimonadota bacterium | reverse complement strand
GAACTCCGGCGTACATGTCGCCCGAGCAGGCGGCGGCGGACCCGACGACGGACCATCGCTCCGATCTGTATTCCGTCGGCGCTGTCGCGTACGAGATGCTGAGCGGCCAGCAGGTTTTCTCCAGCCGCTCCCCGCAGGCGATGCTCGCCGCGCACGCGATGGAGACGCCGGAACCTCTGGAAAAGAGAAGGAAGACAATTCCACCGCTTCTTTCCGCGGTGATAATGCGCGCCCTGGAAAAGCACGCGGCCGACCGCCCGCAGTCGGCGAACGAAATGCTCGCCGCACTCGACGCGGCGGTGACGCCGAGCGCGGCAACGACGCCGTACACTGGGATGATGCCGGCGCGAAGGGTCGCGACATCGGGTCGGTCGACGATAATGGCCGCGATGGCCGCGATCGTTCTGCTCGGACTCGGATCCTCAAGCTGGTACTGGTACAAGCACAAGCAGCCGGTCGTTCCCGGTGTCGGCGCGGACTCGCTCGGCGCAGTAACCGGCGGGATCGGATCGGTGGCCGTGATTCCATTCGTGAACACCGGAGGGAACGCGAGCGACGAATATTTCTCGGACGGAATGACGGACGAGCTCGCGCATGCGCTGTCGAGAATTCCGAAGCTGCGCGTGGCCGGACGAACATCCTCGTACGCATTCAAGGGAAAGACTGTCGCGCCGCAGGAAATGGGGAAAGCCCTCAACGTCGCGGCGATCGTGGAAGGCAGCATCCGCAGATCGGGCGATCGCCTTCGCATCATCGCCCAGCTCGAGAGCGCCAAGGACGGAAGCGTAATCTGGTCGGACAGCTACGAGAGCAAAGCGAAGGATGTCTTTCAGCTGCAGGATGAATTCACGAAGGCGATCGTCGGTGCGCTGACTCCGGCACTCGCCGGATCGACGGCTTCAGTCACCGCGAGCGAAAGTCGCGGGACGGACAACGCGGCCGCTTACGATGCCTATTTGAAGGGGCGTTACTTCTTCCTCAAGCGCGGGGGCGAGAACCTCCAACGTTCCGTCGATTATTTCGGACAAGCGATCAAGCTCGATCCGCATTTTGCGCGCGGTCACGCCGGTTACGCGATGGCGATTACGACGCTCCCGTTCTATGCAGACGTGAAGAACGAGCAGGAGAATTTCTCGAGCGGGCTAGCGTCGGCTCAACGCGCGATAGAGCTCGATCCGAACCTCGGGGATGGTCATCTCGCCTTGGGCGACATCTACTCGGTTTACGATCGCGCTCCGGAAGCCGAGGCAGAGCTACTGAAGGCGATCGCCCTTCAGCCGAATGATGCTACGAGCCACCAATGGCACGGAGATAATCTCGAGGGCCTCGCAAACCTCCCTGTCGCGCTCGACGAAGAACGAAGAGCAGAGCAGCTCGACCCGCTCTCGGCCGTCATCAAAGTCGAAACGGGATACGTGCACCTTATGATGCGCGATTTCAAAGGCGCCGCGGACTTCATGCACAAGGCGCTGGAGATCGATCCGGGCTTCCTGCTCGCGAAACAGAACCTCGGCGTGATTTACATCTTCGCCGGATTTCCAGACAGCGCGCTGGCGCTTCTTGACGCCTTGCGAAAGGAAAACGCTCCGACCCCCAGCCAGAGCATGTCCGGCTCCGTGACGGGAGGACTGCACGCTGCTTACGCGACTGTGTACGCAGCCCTCGGACGGTGGGATGAAGCCGACGCAGAACGCAGGCTTACTGAACAGTCGAACCACGAGGATGCGAAGCTCCAGGTTCGCCTCGTCTTCAGGGACATTCCCGGGGCGATGGATGCGTTTCTGAAATTGACTGAAAAATCTCTGCGCGGAACGGTGTACGGCTGTGATCCATTGTTCGATCTGCTCAAACAGGATCCGCGTTTCATCGAACGCCTCACCCGCGGCGGAATGAAGATCTGTCCCCTGAGGTCACCGTGGCCGATTCCCGCGCCTCCACCGAAATACGCGGTGAAGAAGTGAGCGACCTCCGCGACCAGCTTCAGACAACGCTCGGCGGCAGCTACACGCTCGAGCGGGAGCTCGGCGGCGGCGGGATGTCGCGAGTGTTCGTCGCCGAGGAGATGGCGTTGGGCCGCCGCGTCGCGGTGAAGGTTCTGCCGTCGGAGCTGGCGGGCAGTGTGTCGATCGCGAGATTCCGGCGCGAGATCTCGCTGGCCGCGCGGCTCCAGCATCCCCACATCGTG